>NZ_JARGEF010000334.1:0-6928 GCF_033794725.1 Streptomyces sp. ID05-39B
CTCCTCACCACGCCCGCTCGCCCCACCACTCCCTGAAGGAGCCGCTTCCCATGACCACCACCCGCAGAACCTTCGGCGCCCTGGCCGCCGGTGCCGCGCTGGCCGCCCTCGCCCCCGCGACCGCGGCGAGCGCCACGCCCCGCCACCGCCGCCCGATCGCCCACGACGACTTCCGCCACGGCCTCGGCCGGTGGGCCGTCGAGCTGGAGAAGGGCGGCACCGTCACCGCCTCCCGCGGCACCCTGGAGGTCGACGTGCCGGCCGGCGCCACGATCTGGTTCAGGGAACGGCTCGAAGGCCCCTACGTCCTGGAGTACACGGCCGTCCCGGTCTCCGCGGGCGGCGTCAACGACCGTGTCTCGGACCTCAACAACTTCTGGAACGCCGTCGACGCCCGTTCCCCCGACGACCTCTTCGCCACCCCGCGCGGCGGCGCCCTCGCCGAGTACGACCACCTCAGGACGTACTACTCGGGCTACGGGGCCAACACCAACACCACGACCAGGCTGCGCCGTTACGTCGGACAGCCGGGGGTGCGGCCGCTGCTCCTCGACTACACCGAGCCGCTGCTGGTGGCGAACGCGCCGCACCATGTCCGCATCGTCTCCGACGACTCCACCGTCCGCTGGTGGAACAACGGGCGGCTCGTCTTCGACCACACCGACCCGCAGCCGTACACCGCCGGGCATTTCGCCTTCCGCACCACCTGGAGCCATTTCCGGATCAGCGACTTCCGGGTGTGGTCGTTGCACCGACGCGGCTGAGGAAGGCGTTATTCCCGCATTGGCCAAGTCTTTAGGAGTGGCTTATCTCACCGACCGTCAACCCCTGCCTACGGTCGCGTAAGTCACATTCGAAGGTGAATCATGAGCGGTTGTGGCAGACGATTCGAAGAATGACAACAGTTCAGTGATCGGGTCGTACGTGGCGGTGGGGGACAGCTTCACCGAAGGCGTCGGCGACCCCGGCCCCGACGGGGCGTTCGTCGGCTGGGCCGACCGGTTCGCGGTACTGCTCGCGGACCGGCGGCCCGAAGGCGACTTCGGCTACGTGAACCTCGCGGTGCGCGGCAAGCTGCTCGACCAGATCGTGGAGGACCAGCTTCCGCGGGCGGTCGAGATGGCGCCGGACCTGGTCTCCTTCTGCGCGGGCGGCAACGACATCCTCCGGCCCGGCACGGACCCCGACGAGGTCGCCGAGCGCTTCGAACGAGCGATCGCGGCCCTCACCTCCGTGGCGGGCACCGTCATGGTGACCACCGGGTTCGACACCCGAGGCGTCCCCGTGCTCAAGCACCTGCGCGGCAAGATCGCCACCTACAACGGGCACGTGCGCGCGGTCGCCGACCGGTACGGCTGTCCGGTCCTGGACCTGTGGTCGCTGAAGTCCATCCAGGACCGACGGGCCTGGGACGGCGACCGGCTGCATCTCGGCGCGGAGGGCCACACACGCGTGGCACTGCGCGCCGGCCAAATCCTCGGCCTCGAGGTACCCGCCGACCCGGAGCAGCCCTGGCCGCTGCTCCCGCCGCGCGGCACCCTGGAGATCCGGCGCGACGACGTGCACTGGGCGCGCGAGTATCTGGTGCCGTGGATCGGGCGCCGGCTGCGCGGGGAGTCCTCGGGGGACCACGTGACCGCCAAGGGCACGCTCTCACCCGACGACATCAAGCTGCGGATCGCGTCCGTGGCGTGAGCCAGAGTGAGCGGCCGGTCGTTGCCGAGGTCCGGCCGGCCGCTCCACCAGGGAGGTGAGCCCGCGAGAGTGGCGCCCCCGGTGCGACCCGGTCCGGGTGCTACGCGCTCGGCCGAGCCGTTGCGCGGGACCCGGCCGCCGTCGGCCTCAGGGCTCCTGGACGCTCGATGTCCGCGCCCCCAGCCCGAGTTCCCGGTCCAGCGCCTCCTCCACCCATTCCCGCGCACGGGCCCGGGACACCGCACCGTCGTAGGACGTGAGCTGTACGGCGAGACCGTCGAGGAGGGCCGTCAGGCGCAGGGCCGTCCCGGCCGGGTCGGGACAGCAGAACTCTCCCGCGGCCACCCCCTCCGCGATCACCTCGGCGAGCGCCGCCTTCCACCGCCGGTCGAGACCGCGGGCGACGTCCCGCAGGGCGGGTTCGCGCAGCGACACCGCCCAGCCCTCGATCCACAGCCGCCAGCCCTTGGCCTGCCCGGTGGGGGCGTACCAGCGCACCGCAGACCGCAGCCGGCGCAGTGCGGTCGTACGGCGGCCGAGCAGTTCGCGCAGCCGGGCCAGGTCGGCTTCGGCGGCGAAGGCGAACGCGTCGGCGACGAGCCGCTCCTTGGTGGAGAAGTGGTAGAGCACCAGCGCGTTGCTCACGCCGAGCGCCGAGGCCACGTCGGCGATCCTGACCGCCGCCACGCCCCGCGCCTCGATCTGCTCGATGGCCGCCCGCAGCAAATCCTCGCGCCGCTCCGCCACACTCAACCGGACCCTTGCCACGCCGTCACCCTACACAGGCCCGCGACCTGCGCCGACGCCCTCAGCGGTGCTGCCCGAAGCGTTCCGTGATGAGCGCCAGCCGCTGGTCGGCGATCGCGTGCGCGGCCCGGCGCGGGGTCGTGGTGTCGGCCTCCGCACGCGTCAGCACCCGCTCCACCAGGGCGCGCATCGAGCGGCGTGTGTACGCGAACGCCTCGTCGGCGTCCGCGCCGATGTCGCCGAACAGCGTCCACCACCACCAGGCGTTCGTCGCGGAGTTGACGACGACGTCCGGCAGCACGCTCACCCCGCGCGCGTGCAGCAGCGCCTCCGCCTCGGGCAGGACGGGCATGTTGGCCGCCTCGGCGATCCAGCGGGCGGTGATCCGCGCCTGCTCGTGCGGCCCGATCGCGTACGACACGGCGGCCGGCACCAGCACCTCCGCGTCGGCCGACAGCCAGGCGTCGCCCGGCAGTTCGCGGTCGCCGGGGCGCAACGCGTGCCGTCCGACGGTGCCGTGGGCGTCCCGCGCCGCCAACAGCGCCTCCACGTCGAGGCCCGCCGGGTTGGCGATCGTGCCCTTGACGTCGGCGACGGCCACGACCGTCAGTCCCGCGCGCGTGAGGAAGCGCGCCGTGGCCCCGCCCATCGTGCCGAGCCCCTGGAGCGCGACCCGGGTGCCGGCGTAGGGCACCCCGGCCCGGTCCAGGGCGGTGAGCACCGACTCGGCGACCCCGCAGCCGCCGACCAGCTCGCCGAGGCCGATGCCGCCCACCCGGACCGCGAAGGCGTCCGCCAGTCGCCGGCGGGCCGCGCCCTCGTCGTCGAGCAGCGGATAGACGGCCTGGATCGACGACACGAGCCCGGCCTCAGCCGCGGCCCGGTCGACGACGTCCTGGCTGAGCCCCAGATCCTCACCGGTGGTCCAGCAGCTCTCCACGTAGGGCCGCACCGCCCGCAGGTACCGCACCAGCAGCCCGTACGACGCCGGGTCCCGGGGATCGCAGTCGATGCCGCCCTTCGCCCCGCCCAGGGGGACGTAGCGTGCCGCCGGGTCGTAGTGCAGGGCCTCCTTGAGGCTCATGCCGCGGGCGAGCCCGGTCACCTCCTCGAGGGTGCAGCCCTCCCGCATCCGCAGGCCACCGCTGCACACTCCGCGCACGAGCCGGTCGACGACCAGATGGCCCCGGCGGCCGGTGACGTGGTCGGTCCAGGTGAGGGACAACAGGGGGGCGGTCGCAGGGGCGGTCATACGGACTCCTCGCCGAGGACCTTTACTGAACAGTGGATCAGTATCGGGAGCGCGGAGGCGCCGTGTCAACGCGCGGTGGCCGGTGCCGTACCAGGGCGCCCCGAGGTTTGTCGGACCGTCGGACCATAATGGGAAGCCTCAGCGACCCCACCTGGAGGTACCGTGGCCGGATTCCGTTCCCTGAGCCCCGGGCTCCGCGCACTGCAACCCGAGGCCTTCGGCGCGGACCCGAGCGGTGAGCGCCTGGCGCGTATCCGCAGATCACCCCACTTCAAGGACGGGGTGTTCCAGAACCCCGGCGGCATCGGCGCGCGGATCCGGCCCTCGGGCTCCGGGCTCGACATCGCCAAGGCCTTCCTCGACAAGGACACCCGCCCCCGCCGCTCCCCGTCCGGCCCGATCCCGGTGCATCCCACCACCCTCGCCGACCTGGCCCGGCCACCCGCCACGGGCCTGCGGCTGACCTGGATGGGGCACTCCAGCGTGCTCGCGGAGATCGACGGGCACCGGGTGCTGTTCGACCCGGTCTGGGGCGAGCGCTGCTCCCCCGTCCCCTTCGCGGGCCCCAAGCGGCTGCATCCGGCCCCGCTGCCGCTGGCCGCGCTCGGCCCGGTCGACGTCGTGGTCATCTCGCACGACCACTACGACCATCTGGACCTGCCCTCGGTCAAGGCGCTGGCCGGCACGGACACCCTGTTCGCGGTGCCGCTCGGCGTCGGCGCCCATCTCGAACACTGGGGCGTGTCCGCCGACCGGATCCGCGAGCTGGACTGGCACGAGGCGACCCGGGTCGGCGGCCTCACCCTCACGGCCACCCCGGCCCGCCACTTCTGCGGCCGCGGCCTGCGCAACACCCAGCACACCCTGTGGGCCTCCTGGGTCGTGGCCGGCGACGAGCACCGGATCTTCCACAGCGGCGACACCGGTTACTTCGACGGTTTCAAGGACATCGGCGCCGCGTACGGCCCGTTCGACGCGACGATGATCCAGATCGGCGCCTACTCGGACCTGTGGCCGGACATCCACATGACCCCCGAGGAGGGGGTGCGCGCCCACCTCGACCTCCAGGGCGGTCCGGGCGGGGCGATCCTGCCCATCCACTGGGCCACCTTCAATCTCGCCATGCACCCGTGGTCCGACCCGGGAGAGGGCACCCTGGCCGCCGCGCGCGCGGCAGGCACCCGGATCGCGCTGCCCCGCCCCGGCGAGCCCTTCGAGCCGGCCGCCGAGACCGTGCCCTGCGAGCCGTGGTGGCGTGCCGTGGCGCGCGCTCCGGCGGGCGGGTGGCCCGACGTACCGCCAGAAGCCAAGGCCATGGCCGATACGGTGCGTGACATTTCCACGGATGCGGCCGAGGACGGGGGCACCCCGGAGGTCGTCCCGGCGGGCTAGCGGGGCGCCCGTACCGGACCGGACCACCTGGCGACGGGGGTCGGGGAGCGAACAGCTCCCCGACCCCCGTCGTTCGTTTCCGAACACCTGTGACCAGGTCTGATCGACCTCACCACCCAACTGTCCGAACCTCTCGCGGGTTTATCGGTCTGTCGTACGAAGCCTCATACCAGAGCGGGACGCTCACCGGGGGACTTTGTCAACTGCCCCTCGCACATCATGGGTGGGCAACTACTGTGAGTGGCCGTGGAGGGAGAGGCGCACAGGGCTCTCGCTCTCCCGAACGACACCGCGATGGCGCGAGCCCGAGGAGCGCACCCCACGCGAGCCCCAGGCCCGACGGACAGTACGAGGACACCGATGTCTCACCTCCGCGCACCCGCCGCACGCGCAGACCGCCGCGAGGGCGGACGGCACGGACGACCGGTCTCCCGCCCCGCGCCCGCACCGGCCGAGACGCACATACGGCCGCAGTTGGTGCGCCTCGCGGTCCTGCCCCCGACCGCCGTCGCCCTCAGCGCCTGCGCGGTCGTCCTGTTCACCGTGCGCTCCACCGGCGCCCGGCCGGGACCCGTCCTGTGGGCCGTACTCGCCGGAGCCGTCGCGGTGACCGGCGTCGGTATCGTCGTCGCGGCCGTGGCCGCCGACCGGGCCGCCCGCACCGTCGCCGACCGCATCACCGCCCTGCGCCGCAACAGCGCGCGCGGCGAGGCCGACCTGCGCGCCCTCCTCGACGGGCTGCGCCGCGGCGACCCTCCGCCGCAGCGCACATCGCGCGGCGGCCCGCCCGGTGACGCCGACGAGTTCGAGCTGCTCGCCGCCGATCTGTCCCGCGCCCACGACGGGGCCGTCACCGCCGTCGTCCAGGCCGCACAGCTCTCCAGCCAGACGGGCAGCGAACAGAAACTCGAGGTCTTCGTCAACCTCGCGCGGCGCCTTCAGTCCCTCGTGCACCGGGAGATCTCCACCCTGGACGAGCTGGAGAACGAGATCGAGGACCCCGACCTCCTCAAGGGCCTCTTCCACGTCGACCACCTCGCCACCCGCATCCGCCGCCACGCCGAGAACCTCGCCGTCCTCGGCGGCGCCGTCTCCCGGCGGCAGTGGAGCAACCCCGTCTCCATGACCGAGGTGCTGCGCTCCGCGATCGCCGAGGTCGAGCAGTACTCGCGGGTCAAACTCGTCCCGCCGGTCGAGGGCGAACTCCGCGGGCACGCCGTCGCCGACGTCATCCACCTGCTCGCCGAACTGGTCGAGAACGCCACGGTGTTCTCCGCCCCGCACACGCAGGTCCTGCTGCGCGCCAACCTGGTCACCTCCGGGCTCGCCGTCGAGGTCGAGGACCGCGGCCTCGGCATGCCCGTCGAGGAACAGAGCCGGATGAACGCCCTGCTCGCCGACCCCGACCAGGTCAACGTCGGCCGCCTGCTCGCCGACGGCCGCATCGGCCTCTACGTCGTCTCCCAGCTGGCCCGCCGCCACGGCATCCGGGTCCGGCTCCAGAACAACATCTACGGCGGCGTCCAGGCCGTACTCGTCGTACCGCAGGCCCTGCTCGGACCGGCCGGACCGCCGTTGCCGCAGGCCGAGGGGAACGGCGTGGCGGCGGCGGGCGGGCAGGCACCGCGGGAACTGGCTCCGCAGGCCGGTGCGCGTTCGCCGTCCCAGGGGCGGACCGGGGCCCACAGGGAACCGCAGCCGCAGCGCCGGGCCCAGGCCGAGCCCCGCCCGCAGCTGCAGCCCGTGGCCCGACTCCAGTCGCAGGCGCCGACGCACCACCAGCCGCAGTTCCCGTCCCAGCCGCAGTCCCACTCCCCGGTCCCACCGCGGAACACATCCCCC
>NZ_JARGEF010000335.1:0-6920 GCF_033794725.1 Streptomyces sp. ID05-39B
CGAGGGCTCCGTACGGCGAGCGTCGCGCCCGGACCCGGCCCGGGCCCGGGACCGCGTACGGGCGGCGTGAGGCGGCTCCGGGCACGACGCTCGCCGTACGGAGCCCTCGACTTCACGATTCCTTCACGAGTGGTCTACCGTGTCCGGTCTGTACTGGCACCACTCGGGGGATTCCATGCGCAATCGCCTTGTTCTCACTGTTCTGTTCACCGCTGCTGCCGGCGCTCTGACCGCCTGCGATCCGGCTGCGGACTCCGCCGCGAAGACGCCGTCCGCCGCGCCCGCTTCCAGCACGGCTGCCCCGGCCCCGGCGACTCCGACGGCTTCCGCCTCTCCTGACGGCAAGGTGGCCGCCGACGTCAGGGCCACGCTGCCCGACTTCGTCGGCATGGGGCTCCAGGCGGCACAGGACAAGGCCCAGGAAATCGGCTTCTACGGGCTGACCTCCCACGACTCACTCGGCCGGGACCGGATGCAGGCCTACGACCGCAACTGGAAGGTGTGCAGCCAGAACGTGAGGGCGGGCACCTCGGCGTCCACCGGCACGACGCTCGACTTCGGCTCGGTGAAGCTGGACGAGACCTGTCCGGACAAGGAGCAGGCGGCACCTACCGCGGCCGGCGGGAAGATGCCCGACGTGCGCGGCAGGTCCGTGAAGGCGGCCCGCGCCGCCCTCGACGGCGGCACGTCGATCACGGTGAAGGACGCCTCGGCGGAGGACCGTTGGGTGCTGATGGAGAGCAACTGGAAGGTCTGCACCCAGAATCCGGCCGCCGGGACCGCCCTCAAGGGGCAGCCGGTGACCTTCACGGCGGTCAAGTTCGGCGAGAACTGCACCTGAGCCGCACCGGCGACGAGTCCGCCCGACCCCGACACCGGTACGTCAGACCGGCGAAGTGATCGCGGCGCTGCGGGCCGGCACCAGGGCCCAGCGGATCGCCGCCGTCATCGCGGCGCCGAGCGGCCGGACGCACAGGTGGTCGACCACGGCGAGCCGCGGGAGGCGCAGCTCGGCGGCGGCCCAGTCGGGCAGCAGCGACACGGCGTTGGCGGCCAGCACACCGTAGGGCAGGCGGGCGACGAGCGGGACGGGCGGGCGCAGCAGGAGGAAGCGGGCGGCGTCCAGGGCCTCGGGCGTGGCCCGCAGCTCCGGGCGGTACGCCGACAGCCGCGCCGCCAGTTCCCTTCTGGTGCGCGGCGGATCGGGGATGCCGAGGGCGACGGCGATCCGTGCCGTGTCCTCGACGTATCCGTCGCACTCGGCGTCCGACAGCGGACGCAGTCCGTAGCGCTGGTGGGCGCGGAGGAAGCTGTCGACCTCGGCGACGTGCACCCAGGCCAGCAGACGCGGGTCCGAGGCACGGTACGGCTCACCGCTCGCGGTGACCCCCCGGACGCGTTCATGGACGGCGCGGACCTGGTCGCAGGCCCGCTGGGCGTGCTCGGCGGTGCCGTAGGTCGTGGTGGCGAGGAAGGTGCTGGTGCGCTGGAGCCGGCCCCACGGGTCGCCGCGGAAGCCCGAGTGGGCGGCGACGGCCGCCATGGCGAGCGGGTGCAGCGACTGCAGCAGCAGGGCGGACAGCCCGCCGACGAACATCGAGGCGTCGCCGTGCACCCGGCGCACGGGCCGCTCGGGTCCGAACCAGCGGGGACCGGGCGTGCCGTGGATGAGGGCGCGATTGCGGGCACCGTCCGGCCCGGCGACGCGTGTGAAGAGGCCCTGCCCCAGCCACATGCGCGGGTTCGGGCCGCCCTTTCGGACCGTCGTCATGGCTGCCGAGGCCTCCTTCCGGCATGACGGGAGGCGGAGGATCGTGACGTCCGCCCCTCCTTTGTACTCCTGCCGGGAGCGGTTCAGGGCCGTCGGATCAGCGGCAGCCGGATTCGGATCGGCGGCAGCCGGATCAGGGGCAGTCGTACACGAACCCGACCTCGGCCGACCGGCGCTCCGGCGACAGCAGCCGCAGCTCCGCCACCGCGGTGTGACGGCCCGGCCCCTGGAAGCTCCACAGCAGCTCGATCCGCACCTGCCGCTGTCCCCGGGCGACCGTGGTGTGCCGTACGTCGGAGGAGGTGCCGTCGCTGCGCACCCACCGGTAGGAGAGCGTGCCGGGCCGGCCGTCGGTGCGGACGACCCCGACGATGCCGGCGGTCGTGTCACAGCCCAGGGTCTCCCGCGCGGCCGTCACCGAGACCTCCCGCACGCCCACCTCCGATGCCGAGTGCTGCCGCCAGAACAGGAAGAGCACGGCGGCGACCAGCACGAGCGCGGGCAGCGCGTGCCGTTGCGGACGGCGGCGCGGTGCCGGGGGAGTCACGAGCGTGGGCGGCGCCGGATGCGGGCGGCGGGCGATGGCCGCGGTCACGCCGGGCCCGAAGCGCAGGACGGTCGCGTCGCCGGGAGTGGCCCCGGTGTCGACGACGACGGTTGGCGCGGGCGCGGGCGCGGGCGCGGGGTCGGGTTCGGGACGCTGGACCCAGTGACTGGCCAGCACGGTCGCGCTGTACTCGTCGTCCCCGGAGTCGGGTCTCGACGGGCGGAGGGGTTCGGGTGCGGGCGGGCCCCCGTCGGGGATGGTCATCGGAGTTCACACTGCCGGGTCAGGAGCTGCTGGGAGGCACCGTCGTCGGCGGAGGCGGGAGCGGTGCCGGCCTGGACCGTCCAGTAGCAGCCGGTGCCCCGGAAGGCGTGGTCGACGGTGAACGAGTACTGGGTGGCACCGCTGTGCCGCGTCGTCGACGGTGTCCCGTCGCCGGCTCCCGCCTGGCCCGTGGTGTTTCCCGTGAACCAGCCGACGGTGACGGAGACCGGGCCGGTGCCGTCGGTCGTCACGGTGATCGTCGCCGTCGCCGTGCCGGGCCCGGTCTGCCGGAAGCCGGTCACGGCCACGTCCTTGACCGCGGGCGGCGCCGGAGGAGGGGCGGAGGTGCCGGTCGTCGCGGTGGGCGAAGCCGACGCCGTCGGTTCCCCCGTCGTGGTGGCCGTACCCGTAGCGGGCGTGGTCGCGGAGGCCGAGGGAGCGACGGACGCCGTCGGCGGGGGAGCGAGGCTGCCGGACGAGGCGGTGGCGGGCGGTGTGGACGTGGGCGTCGCCGACGGCGTCGCGGTGCCGGCCGGCGCGGTGCCGGTGGGCGTGCCCGGCACGGCGCTGGTGGTGGCCAGCACCCGCCCCGCCTCCCGGGAGGCCGCCGCCGCGTCCTCGCCGGCGCCGCGCGCCGCGAGGATCGCCACGAGCACGACGGCCAAGGACACCGCGAGCCCCGGCCAGGTCGGCCGCCACGGACGCAGCCCCGAGCGGCCCCGCGTGAACACCGTACGGGCCGTGTCCGTGGTGGCGTTCGGTGCCTCGCGGGCGGTCGGGAGCAGGAACAGGAGCAGGGCGACGAGCGCGGCCAGCCGACCACGTCCCCGCTCCTCCCAGTCGCTCCCGTACGCCGCCACGGCGACCGCCTCAAGCTCCGCGACGAACGTCGCCGCGTCCGCGGGCCGGTGCTCAGGCGACTTGGCCAGCCCGCGGCCGACCAGCGGGCGCACCGCCTCGGGCACCTCCGCGACCGGGATCGCGCCCTCGACGTGCTGCAGCGCCAGTTCGGCCAGGTGGTCGCCCGCGTAGGGTCTGCGCCCCGTCAGGCACTCGAAGAAGGTGGCCGTGGCGGCGTACACGTCCCCGGCGGGTGAGGCCGGCGCACCGGTCCACTGCTCCGGGGCCATGTAGGCGGGCGTGCCCGCGATCCCGGCCCGCACACCGGCGTCGACCGCGATCCCGAAATCGACCAGCTTGGACACGCCCTCGGGCGAGACCAGCACGTTCTCCGGCTTGTAGTCCCGGTGGACCACGCCGGCCCGGTGCGCGTCGGCCAGCCCGAGGAGCGAGCCCTTCAGGACGACCAGTGCCGCCTCGGGCGACAGGGAACCCTGCCGGGCCAGCGCGGTCCGCAGGGAGACGCCGTCCACCAGTTCCATCACGATGGCGGCGCCGTTCGTCGCCTCGACGTACTCGTAGAGACCGGCCACGTGCGGGCTCCCCAGCCCGGCGAGAAGCTGTGCCTCGGCACGGAACCCGTGCACGAAACCCGGCCGCGTCCGCAGCGCCTCGCTGAGGTACTTCACCGCGACCGGCACGCCCGTCGGCTCATGGACGGCGAGCACCACCCGCCCACTCGCCCCGGACCCCAGTTCCAGCGACTCGGAGTACCCCGGTACCGCCCATGCGTTCATCGCCGTCCCCCAGCCCGCCCGCACCACGCGCTCGATGCCGTGTCCCCGAACATCGGGCCACGCGGACGAAGACACGTTTGCGGCCAGTGCGGTTGCAGGACGGCCGCACCGGTCGTCCCGCGGCGGCCCGGCCGCCAGGAGTCACGCATCAGTGCGGGCGGGGTCGGCCCGGTCATCGCCGTCGGGCTGAGCGGGGACGGTGACGCCCCCCGCCGGAACTCTTCGGTCACCGGGGGGACGGCGCCGGGCGGGTGTCGCGGGCGGCGCCCGCCGGATCCGGCTCCCCGGCGCGGGCGGCGGTGACGGCCGCGGCGGTGAGGAGGGCGGCGAGGGCCGTGAGGGCCGTGCCGCGCGGGCCGAACGCGTCGAGGAGCGGGGCGGTGGCGGCCGTGCCCAGCGCGCCGACGGCGAAGTAGAGGACGAGGTAGACGCCGGTGAGACTGCCGGAGCGGTCGGGGTCGACGGCGACCACGACACTCTGGTTGGCGGCCTGCGCGGCGAAGCAGCCCGCGTCGAACAGGGCCAGCCCCAGCACGGCCCGGACCGGGTGCGGGAAACCGGCGGCCAGGACCGCCGTGCCGAGCGCCGCCACGCCCATGGCCCCGACGATGACCCGGCCCGGTGTGTACCGGTCGACCAGCCGGCCGGTGAACGGCAGCGCGGCGAACCCGAGCAGCCCGGCCAGGCTGTACAGGCCGATCGCGGTGGCGTCGAGCGAGTACGGCGGACGCGCGAGCGTCAGCGAGAGGGACACCCAGACGACGTTGAAGGCGAAGTACCACAGGCCGCCGGTGACCACGGCACGGCGCAGCGGGCGGTGCCGCCGCAGCAACGGCGCCAGTGCGGCGAGCGCGGCCGGATATCCGTCCCGCGGGCCGGGGTGGTCGCGGGGCAGGAACCGCCAGGTGGCGAACGCGCCGAGCAGCGCGAGCCCGGCGAAGACCAGCAGCATGCGGCGCCAGCCGAGGAGGTCGGCCAGGCTCCCGCCGGCCCAGCGGCTCAGCAGGACGCCGGCCGACAGACCGGTGGCGACCGTGGCCATGGCCGTGCCGCGCCGGCCGGGCGCGGCGTACCGGCCCGCGATGGCCCCGGCCTGCGCCGCGACCCCCGCCATCGCGCCGATGAGCAGACAGGCGGTCAGCAGGACCGGCGCGTTGGGCGCGGCGGCGGCCAGCGTGAGCGCGGCGGCCAGGACGCAGAGCTGCACGCCGACCAGCCGGTGCGGGGCGATCCGGTCGGTGAGGGGCAGCAGCAGCGCGAAGCCCGCCGTGCAGCCGACGAGGGTGGCCGTCGGGATCAGCCCCGTCGTGGCCGCCGACAGTGCGAGGTCGTCGGCCACGTCGGTGAGGGCGGGCTGGAGGGCGTAGTTGTTGGCGATCGCCGTGGCCGCCGTGCACGCGAGGAGCAGCGTGCCGTACCGGGGGAGGGCCGGGCCGCTCACGGCCGGTCGGCCTGGGCGCGGATGACCACGTACCGGCATTCGGCGTCGCCGTCGTTGACGAAGGTGCAGGGTGCGGGCTCGCCGAGTTCCACGGTGTCGCCGGCGCCGAGGTCGTGGACGGTGGCACCCTCGTGGAAGGTCAGCCGTCCGTCCAGCACCCACACGACCTGCCGGGCGAACGCGAAGGACGCCGCCGGGTACGACACCCGAGCCCCGGCGGGGAGCCGGATCTCCGCCGTCTCCACGGGGAAGCGCGGCCCGGTGATCTGCCGGCGCCGGTAGCCGGTGTCCGGGTCGCGCCACTCGCTCGCCTCGTCGTGCCGGCGCACCGCGCCCGCGCCGTCGGGCCCCTGCGGCTCGCCCTCGGCCAGTGCCAGGAGTGAGGAGACGCTGAGCCGGAACGCGGCGGACAGCTTGCCGAGCACGACGGCGGTGGGGCTGCTCTCGCCCCGCTCGATCCGGTGGATCATGGCCCGGGAGACCCCGGAGGCCTCGGCCAGCCGGCTGAGGGTCCAGCCGCGCCGCTCGCGCTCGGTGCGCACGCGGACGGCGATCCGCTCGACCAGGGGATCTACTATGTTGGACATGGTGCCAATATATGAGAAGCGCGAGGTGGTGAGGGTCCGTCCGGCGACGACGGCCGACGGCGAGGCGATCCGCGCCATCCGCAACCACGCCGTCGCCACCTCGACGGCCCTGTGGACCGACACCCCGCAGTCACCGGCCGACGCCGCCGCCTGGCTCGCCGTACACCTCGCGCGGGGCTCGGCGCTCGTCGCGGAGACCGGCGGCCAGGGCGGCCACGGCGGCCGGGATGGCGAGAGCGGCGAGATCCTCGGGTTCGCGGTCTACGGCCCGTGGCGCGACCTCGACGGCTACCGCCACACCGTGGAGAACTCCGTCTACGTCCGTGACGGCAGCCAGGGCCTGGGCATCGGCCAAGCCCTGCTGGGCGCCCTCGTCGACGCGGCACGCGCGGCCGGGCACCACAGCATGATCGCCGGTATCGAGTCGGGCAACGCCCCGTCGGTCCGGCTGCACCGGCGGTTCGGGTTCACGGAGGTGGGCACGGTGCGCGAGGCGGGACTGAAGTTCGGCCGCTGGTTCGACCTCACGCTCATGAGGCTGGCGCTGGAGGACTGAGCGCGGGGCGCGGACGCCTCGGCGCACGCGGGGCGGGCGTGCGCCGAGGCGCCGGGCCGGTTTGCCGGCCCGAGGCGTCCTGGGGAGCGGTCCGAAGGGAGGGGGCCGGGGTGATGG
>NZ_JARGEF010000336.1:0-6825 GCF_033794725.1 Streptomyces sp. ID05-39B
CTGGTAGCCACCGGACCAGGAGGCGACGGTCCTGAACTGGGCGGTGCCGGTGCCCGGTGCCTGCACCGCCCAGTTCAGGACCGTCGCCTCCTGGTCCGGTGGCTACCAGGCGGAGGTCACCGTCAAGAACACCGGTACCGGCCCGCTCACCGGCTGGAACGTGTCCTGGGACCTCGGCGGTTCCACGGTCAGCAGCCTCTGGAACGGCTCGCCGACCGTGTCCGCGGGCCGGGCCACCGTCCACAACGCCGCCCACAACGGCGCCCTGCCACCCGGTGCCACGACCTCGTTCGGCTTCACCGCCAACGGTCCCACGGGCACGCCCGCGACGCACTGCGCGGGCTCCTGATGCACGACCCCCACGTACTCCCGAGGAGGGCACGTTGAACCGTCCGTCCCCATCCGGCGCCAGCCGTCCGCGTCTGACCCGCCACCGACGCACGTCCGTCGCGGTCACGCTGGCCACCCTGCTGCTGGGCGCCGTCGGCCAGCTCACGGCGCAGCCCGCCGCGGCGGCGGAGGCCCATGTCGACAACCCTTTCGCCGGCGCCGACTTCTACGTCAATCCCGACTACGCGGCCCGCGTCGACACGTCCATCGCGCAGACCTCCGACGCCGCCCTCAGGTCGAAGATGGAGCAGGTCAGGAACCACCCCACGGCCGTCTGGCTGGACCGCATCGCCGCTCTCCACGGCGGCGAGGCCAACGCGGGCCGCAAGAGCCTGGCCGACCACCTCGACCTGGCCCTCGCGCAGAAGAAGCCCGGCCGTCCCATCACCGCCACGTTCGTCGTGTACGACCTGCCCGGCCGGGACTGCGCGGCCCTCGCCTCCAACGGCGAACTGCCGCTCACGGAAGCCGGCCTGGACCGCTACAAGAGCCAGTACATCGACGTCATCGCGAACGTCTTCAAGAACCCCAAGTACCAGGACGTCCGCATCACCACCGTCATCGAGCCGGACGGCCTGCCCAACCTGGTCACCAACAGCGCCGACGCCGAGTGCGCGCGAGCCGCGAGCAGCGGCATATACGTCAAGGGCGTCCAGTACGCCCTCGACAAGCTGCACGCCCTCCCCAACGTCTACACCTACCTGGACTTCGCGCACTCCGGATGGCTCGGCTGGGACACCAACCTCTCCAAGACCGTGCAGCTGTACACCGACACCGCCGAGGGCACCGCGGCCGGGACCAGCAGCGTCGACGGGCTGATCACCAACGTCTCCAACTACACGCCGCTCGACGAGCCGTTCCTCACCGACCCCGGCAAGAACGTCGGCGGCACCCCGGTCAGGGGCGGCAAGTACTACGAGTGGAACCCCAACTTCGACGAGGCCGACTTCACGAAGAACGTGCACAGCGCCCTCGTCTCGGCAGGCTGGCCCGCCTCCACCGGCATGGTCATCGACACCTCCCGCAACGGCTGGGGCGGCTCCGCCCGGCCCACCGCCGAGAGCACGAGCACCACCGTCGACACCTATGTCACCGGGTCCAAGACCGACCGCCGTACCCACCGTGGCCTGTGGTGCAACGTGAGCGGCGCCGGCATCGGCGAGCCCCCGCAGGGCGCCCCGGCCGGCCGGCCGGACTCCCACCTCGACGCCTTCCTGTGGGTGAAGCCGCCGGGCGAGTCCGACGGAGCCAGTGAGGACATCCCCAACGACGAGGGCAAACGCCAGGACCCCATGTGCGACCCGGACTACACCGCGCCCAACGCCGGCAACAGCAGGACGGGTGCGCTGCCCGGAGCCCCGCTGGCCGGGCACTGGTTCCACGACCAGTTCGCCATGCTGGTGCGCAACGCCCACCCTGCCGTGCCCACGGACGGCGGCGGCGGTCCGGGCGGCGACACCACCGCCCCGACCGCGCCCACCGGCCTGCGCGCGACCGCGAAGACGGCGAGCAGCGTCTCGCTGGCCTGGACCGCCGCGACCGACGACCGCGGCGTCAGCGGCTACGACGTCTACCGAGACCAGATGAGGGTCACCTCGACGCCGGTCACCGGCACGACCTACACGGACACCGGCCTGAGCGCGGCGACGGCCCACAGCTACTCGGTCCGAGCCCGCGACGCCGCCGGCAACGTCTCCGCGGCCTCCACCGCCCTCACCGTCACCACCGAGTCCGGCGGTGGCGGCCCCGACCCGACGGGCGGACTCGTCGTCCGCTACAAGAACAACGACGCCTCCGCCACCGACAACGCGATCCGCCCCGGACTGCGGATCGTCAACCCCGGCAGTACGACGGTCGACCTGACCAAGGTCACCGCCCGCTACTACTTCACCCGTGACGGCGGCTCGCCCGACGTGCGGGCCTGGTGCGACTACGCCGCCGTCGGCTGCGCCCACGTCCAGCTCAGGGTCGTGCCGCTGAGCACGGCCGTGGCGGGCGCCGACGCCTACCTCGAAGTCGGCTTCACCGACGGCGCGCTGGCCGCCGGCCTGGACACCGGCGACATCCAGCTCCGGATGGCCAAGTCGGACTGGTCGGCCTTCGAGGAGGCCGACGACCACAGCCGTACGACCGCCACCGCCTACACCGACGCCCCGGCCGTTCCCGCCTACGTCGCCACCACACTCGCCTGGGGCACACCGCCCGCCTGATCCACGCACCTCCACCCAAGATTCTCCCGCCCGTCCGGCGGCCTTCTCCCCGGACGGGCGGGGGCTCCATCACCTGACGGTGCACCCCGAAGGAGACAAGCGCGACCACGACACGACCCCCACACAGGCACAGGAGACACCATGGCTCGACGCAACAACCGACTCGTATCCCTGGCGGCGGCGCTACTGGCGACGCTGCTCGGCGGACTCGGTCTGGCCCTGATGGGACAGGGCGACGCGCAGGCGCACGGCGTCACGATGACGCCCGGATCGCGGACCTACCTCTGCTATCTGGACGCCAAGACCAGCACCGGCTCCCTGGACCCCACCAACCCGGCCTGCCGGGCCGCGCTCAACGAGAGCGGGGCGACCGCGCTGTACAACTGGTTCGCCGTGCTCGACTCCAACGCCGGTGGCCGAGGCGCCGGTTACGTGCCCGACGGGAAGCTGTGCAGCGCCGGTGACCGGTCGCCGTACAACTTCACCGGCTACAACGCGGCGCGCTCCGACTGGCCCCGGACGCACCTCACCTCCGGCCGGACGATCCAGGTCAAGCACAGCAACTGGGCGGCACACCCGGGGTCCTTCCGGGTATACCTGTCCAAGCCCGGTTACTCGCCCGCCACCGAACTGGGCTGGGACGACCTGGAGTTGATCGACACCGTCACCAACCCGCCGCAGACGGGCTCACCGGGTACCGACGGTGGCCACTACTACTGGAACCTGAACCTGCCCTCGGGCCGCTCCGGCGACGCGGTCATGTTCATCCAGTGGGTGCGCTCGGACAGCCAGGAGAACTTCTTCTCCTGCTCGGACATCGTCTTCGACGGCGGCAACGGTGAGGTGACCGGCATCCGGGGCTCGGGCAGCACACCCACGCCGACCACCACGCCGACCCCGACTCCTACGCCCACGCCGACCTCGACCCCGTCCGACCCGCACACCGGGTGCATGGCCACGTACACCGTGACCAACTCCTGGAGCGGCGGCTTCCAGGGCTCGGTCGAGGTCATGAACCACGGCACGACTGCGCGTGACGGCTGGGCCGTGAAGTGGACACCCGGTGCCGGCACCAGGATCAGCAGTGTCTGGAACGGTGCGCTGGCCAGCGGATCCGACGGCACCGTCACGGTCGCGAACCTCGACTACAACCGGACCGTCCCGCCGGACGGCAGCGTCACCTTCGGGTTCACCGCGACATCGACCGGCAACAACTTCCCGGTCGGCTCGATCGGCTGCGTCAACCCCTAGCAGCCGGCCGAGGCGGCGCCGGCTCCCGGACGGGGGAGGGAGCCGGCGCCGCTGTGCGGGTACGGCGCGGACGCTGCCGGCGTCGACGGGTGCTGCGGCCGCGGACGAAGCCGGGCCGTCATCGCGTCATGCGGGTACTCCGGCCTCGTCCATGACCCTGGCCATCTCACCCGGCGGCAGGGCCGGGTTGGCGCCCGCGCTGGAGGCCAGCTCGGGCAGGGCGAGGGACTCGACGAGCCGGGGGAGTGGCAGGCGCGGGTCGCGGGCCGCCGCCTGGCGCGTCCAGACGTCCGGGTCTTGGCTGAGCCGCTCGATCAGGTCGGGGCCGGCGGCGGGGTCGCGGACCGCCAGTTGGCGGTAGACCCCGTTCGGGTGGTCGGCGTAGCGGGCGGCGAGTCCCTCGCGTGGGAAGCGGGGGTGGCCGGTGGCCATCCACGCGGAGAACGTCCCGCCGAGCCGTGCGTACACGCTCATCAGGACCTCCTGCGGGGTGTCGGGGTGATGTATGGCCAGGTGGGTGTGCACGACGGCGTCCGTGCCCTTGGCCAGAAGCCGCAGGAGCCCGGGTGACAGATGAGGACTGCGGGCCGCGGCGCGGCGCAGCAGAGGGTGGGCGGAGGTGGCGGCCCGGTGCAGCACACCCTGATCGGCGATGCCGGCCGTCACCCAGTCCACGTCCTCCCGGTCGAACGGGGAGACGGTGAAGTCGATCGCGGTGCGGCGCTCATCGGTCAACTCGGGCCGGAGGGAGACGGCGAGCCGTACGCCGTCGTCGGGGTCGACGGCGAGTCGGTCCACGAGGTCGGCCGGCAGGGACGGATTGCCGGCGAGTTCGGCCAGGTGGACGCCCTCGGCAAGGAACCGCTCGGCGTCGGCACGGTCGAGAAGTCCTCGGCGCAGAGCCGTGGGCAGGGCGGCGGGGTCGCGGAGCAGTGCTGCCGTGAGCCGGGCGTCGTGAGGACATGCGCACAGCGCGGCAGACCGGCGTACCCCGGGGTCGGGATCGTCGAGCAGCGTGGCGCGTTCTGCCGCCGTCAGGTCGGCCCAGACGCGCAGGGCGGCGCATCGTGCGGCCGGATCGGGATGCCGGACCAGGGAGGCGAGGAAGGACGGCGTCAGGTGGCGCGAGTGCAACAGCGCGTTCCGTACGCACGGTTCGGGGTCTTCGAGGAGACGCCCGCACACGGCGTCCGACAGCGGACGGACCTTCGCCCGGTGATCGTGGATCAGGTCGGGTCCCTCCGCGACGGTGGCCCGCACCTCGGGCGAGGGGTCGTCCGCGAGCCGGGCCCGCTGCTCGGGCTCCGCCTGGCCGCTCCGCGCGAACGTGACGCGCGTGTACAGGATCGGGTGGGTGAGGAGTGCCGCCACGGCCGGCTCGGGCAGCCCCGGCCGGTGGAGGGCTTGGAAGGGCGGACCCTCGCCCCCGCCGTCGAAGGCGATCAGCCGCAGCAGCAGCGGCGTGGGAAGGGCCGGGTTGGCGGCGACTCCGTCCAGCGCGGAGGAGTGGAAGGCGACCATTCCCAGCTCCCCGACCCCGTCGCTTCGCGCGCGCGTCCTTCGGGCACCTGCGCGGCATCGACCGCTCGGGTCGACGGCCGCCATCCTGCCACGCAGCGGACCGCCTGTGCATGTGATCAACGAGAGCGCACACCACGTCAGGTGGCTGCGAGACCGGGCGCTCGCAGCATGCCGTCAAGCCCCGACCAGCGGCCCGCGCCACCACGGGGGCCGAGAACACCGAGATCTTCTGTCTCACAGCCAAGGACGAGGCAACCGCCGACCGCGCTGCGGAGAACCTGCGCTCGGTCGTGGCCGAGGAGTCACCGACCTTCGACGGCACGACGGTGACCGTCGGGAAGGGCGACCAGCCCGTCGTGCGGGCCGTCGCCCGACACCGGCGCACAGCGGGCGGGCCGGCTGATCCTCTCCGACACCGACCTGTGGATGGCCATCGGCCCCTCAGAGTTCTGAGGAACCAGGAACCGTGGGCCACGCCGCACGGGGGATTCAGCGCAGTCGGCGTACGCGCAGCACCACGTCGTCGGTGTGGTGCGCGCCGGCACCGCCGTCGGGTGCCACGCGGGGCCGTTGCTCGTCCACCTCCGTCTCCCAGTCGTCGGTGAGGAGTTCCGCGATCATCGAGGGCCAGACGTAGTCGGCAGGGTCGAAGCCGCTGTCGTGTGCCTGCTGGGCCTCCATTCCCGCGTGGTGCACCACCAGCAGGACGCCGCCGGGCGCGACGGCCGCGAGCAGCGCCCGCTCGGCCGTGGAGTCGGGGGTGCGCAGCAAAGCCGGGTACTGCGCGGAGACCAGGTCGAAGGAGGCCGGCGGGAGTACCGCCTCGGTGAGTGCGGCGTGCACCCAGTGGATGGCGAGGCCCGCGTCCCGCGCGTGCCCGGCCGCCCGCTCCAGTGCCACACCCGAGACCTCCAGCGCGGTCACCTCCCAGCCGCCGCGTGCGAGCCAGACGGCGTCCGCGCCCTCGCCGCAGCCTACGTCGAGCACGCGCCCAGGGGTGAGCCCGGCGACCTCGGCCACGAGTGCGCCGTTGGGCCGGCCGCTCCACAACTGCTGTCGGTCGGCGTACCGTTCGTCCCATTCCGCCTGCACCGCGGGGTCTCCGAGGTATCCGCCGGAAGGCGAGGGGAGGTCGGACGCGGGTGATCCTGCTGCGATGTTGTCGGTCACCGGCCCACCGTCGCCCACCACCTCCCGGACCGCCACTGTTGTTGCCGGTCCGGCAAAACGGCGCCCCAGGTGCCTCGCACGCGTTTCGGCGGTCACGTCGCCCGCGGACGTAGTTTCGCCGCGTACCGCGCTCAGGCCACAACGCCCTGCTCGAGCCGTCGTGCCTGTGGGATGATCGGCCGCATGATCGAAGCTCCAGTGCGGAAGGGCGTCTTCCGCCCCGCCCGATGACGTGGCCGGAGGAGGCCGTGGCCGACGGTACCGCCACGACGCCCGCCCACCC
>NZ_JARGEF010000337.1:0-6810 GCF_033794725.1 Streptomyces sp. ID05-39B
GGGTGGTGGCGGAGGGGCCTGGCCCGGGTTCGGGGGACCTGTCGGCGCGGACCACTGGCCGGGCGGCGGCTGTTGCGGGGACCACTGCGGGCCGGGCCCCTGCGGGTTCTTGGCAGGCTGGTCCGCGGGCTGCGTGCCGCCGGGGCGGTCGGCGTGCTCGGGAGGCGTGGACGTCCCGGGCTCCTGTCCGCCGGACGGGGCGGATCCGGGCGAGGCCCAGCCCGGAGTGTCGTTCATCGTCGCTCCTTCACGGTGCCCGTCCGCGGTCGCGGCGGCAGGTTGGGAGCCATCGTGCCATGGGGGGCTCGACGGGTGACCGGCCGCGGTCCGGGCCGCACACCTTCGATTGTCCGACGGATAACGGGCACACTGACGGCATGGCTGATCTGTACGCGCAATCAGGCGATGACAAGCGGCCCACCGAGGTACCCGCGATCCGCTGGGAGGAACCACCCGAAGGTCCCGTGCTGGTGCTTCTCGACCAGACGAGGCTGCCGGCCGAGGAGGTGGAGCTGGTCTGTACGGATGCGTCGGCGCTGGTGGAGGCGATCGGTTCGCTCGCCGTCCGCGGCGCACCGCTGCTCGGGATCGCGGGGGCGTACGGGGTCGCGCTCGCCGCCGCGCGGGGCTTCGCCGTGGACGAGGCTGCCGACGCGCTCGCGGGCGCCCGGCCCACCGCGGTGAACCTGTCCCTCGGCGTGCGCCGGGCCCGTGACGCCTACCAGGCGGAGGTCGCCAAGGGCGGCGGGCCCGAGCAGGGCGCCAGGGCCGCGCTGGCCGCGGCACGGCAGCTGCACCGCGAGGACGCCGAGGCCAGTACTCGGATGGCGGAGCACGGGCTGGCTCTACTCGACGAGCTGCTGCCCGGCGGCGGTCACCGGATCCTCACCCACTGCAACACCGGAGCGCTGGTGTCGGGCGGTGAAGGCACGGCGTTCGCGGTGGCTCTCGCCGCACACCGGGCGGGGCAGCTGCGGCGGCTGTGG
Organism: Streptomyces sp. ID05-39B; assembly: GCF_033794725.1. Lineage (NCBI taxonomy): Bacteria > Bacillati > Actinomycetota > Actinomycetes > Kitasatosporales > Streptomycetaceae > Streptomyces > Streptomyces sp. ID05-39B. Next base: position 987 of record NZ_JARGEF010000337.1, read on the forward strand.
GTGGACGAGACGCGTCCGCTGCTCCAGGGAGCCCGGCTGACGGCGTACGAGGCGGCGCGCAGGGGGATGGCGTACACGCTGCTCACCGACAACGCGGCGGGGTCGCTGTTCGCGGCCGGTGAGGTCGACGCGGTGCTGATCGGGGCCGACCGCATCGCGGCCGACGGCTCGGTGGCCAACAAGGTGGGCAGCTATCCGCTCGCGGTGCTCGCCCGGTACCACCATGTGCCGTTCATCGTGGTGGCGCCGGTGACGACGGTCGACCTGGACACCCCCCACGGGACGTCCATCGAGGTCGAGCAGCGGCCCGGGTTCGAGGTGACGGAGATGGCCGCGCCGCAGGCTCCGGTGTCGGGAGCGGGCGGCGGGATTCCCGTGGCGCCGTTGGGGACGCAGGCGTACAACCCGGCGTTCGACGTGACGCCGCCCGAGCTGGTCACGGCGATCGTCACGGAGGAGGGTGTCGTCTCGCCGGTGACGGCCGACGGGCTGGCGCAGCTGTGCGCCAGGTCGGGACGGGCGGCGACCGACTGAGGTGCTCGCCGCCCTGTCGTACGGGCCTTCTCACGGGCCTCGGGGGCCGTGCCGACCGGGGTGCCGGGGGCCGGGGCAGACAGTGACCGTTCCCTACGACTATCGTCACGGGCCAGTGACCCTGCTCACCAGCGCCACTGTCACTGTTATGAGAATGGGATGATGTCGTTTATGAAGGGACGAGTCCTTGTCGTCGACGACGACACCGCACTGGCCGAGATGCTCGGCATTGTGCTGCGTGGTGAAGGTTTTGAGCCGTCTTTCGTAGCCGACGGCGACAAGGCGCTGGCCGCTTTCCGTGAGGCGAAGCCCGACCTGGTGCTGCTGGACCTGATGCTGCCCGGACGGGACGGCATCGAGGTGTGCCGCCTGATCAGGGCGGAGTCCGGCGTGCCGATCGTCATGCTCACGGCCAAGAGCGACACCGTCGACGTCGTCGTGGGCCTCGAATCGGGCGCCGACGACTACATCGTGAAACCGTTCAAGCCGAAGGAGCTGGTCGCCCGGATCCGGGCGCGGCTGCGGAGGTCCGAGGAACCCGCCCCGGAGCAGCTCACCATCGGTGACCTGGTCATCGACGTGGCCGGTCACTCCGTGAAGCGGGAGGGGCAGTCGATCGCCCTGACACCGCTGGAGTTCGACCTGCTGGTCGCGCTGGCCCGCAAGCCGTGGCAGGTGTTCACCCGGGAAGTGCTGCTCGAACAGGTCTGGGGCTACCGGCACGCCGCCGACACCCGCCTGGTCAACGTGCACGTACAGCGGCTGCGCTCCAAGGTCGAGAAGGACCCGGAGCGGCCGGAGATCGTGGTGACCGTCCGTGGCGTCGGTTACAAGGCCGGACCGAGCTGACCATGTCCAAGGACAGTGCCGCTTCGGCCCCCGGCCGGTCCGGGGCCCGTCCGGAGCGGCCTGTCGGCCCGCAGCGGGCGGGATCGCGCTTCGCGCACCTCTTCGCCGGCGGGCTCCTCCAGGGCGGCGTGCGCAACAGCCCCGTCCTGCGACTGCTGCTGCGCTGGGTGCGCCGGCCGCTGCTGCCCGTCATGCGGCTGTGGCGGCGCAACATCCAGCTCAAGGTCGTCGCCACGACCCTGCTGATGTCACTGGGCGTCGTCCTGCTGCTGGGCTTCGTCGTCATCGGGCAGGTACGCAACGGGCTGCTCGACGCCAAGGTCACCGCCGCCCAGAGCCAGGCCACCGGCGGCTTCGCCGTGGCCAAACAGAAGGCCGACGAAGCGGTCGGCTCGGCCGCCGACGACGGGAACGGCACGGACGGCCGCGCCTCCCAGAACGTCATCGAATGGATGAGCGAACTCGTGCTGTCGCTGTCCAGCGGCGGCCAGGGCGCATTCGACGTGGTCACCCTGCCCCCCGGCGACGACAGCGGCGGCGGCCGCGGGCCACGGGCCTCCGGCTCCGTCGACCCCAACAAGAGCGTCCCCGACGTCCTGCGCGAGCGCGTCAACAGCAGCACCGGCGCCGTCCAGAGGTACTCCCGCATCATCTACCTCAGCGACAAGGAGTCCCAGCCGGCCCTCGTCATCGGCAAACGGGTCGACGACCCCAACGGCGACCCCTACGAGCTGTACTACCTCTTCCCGCTCACCCAGGAGGAGAAGTCCCTCAGCCTCGTCAGGGGCACCCTCGCCACCGCCGGCCTCTTCGTCGTCGTACTCCTCGGAGCCATCGCCTGGCTCGTCGTACGGCAGGTCGTCACCCCCGTGCGAATGGCCGCCGGCATCGCCGAACGGCTCTCCGCCGGACGCCTCCAGGAACGGATGAAGGTCACCGGCGAGGACGACATCGCACGGCTCGGCGAAGCCTTCAACAAGATGGCGCAGAACCTCCAGCTGAAGATCCAGCAGCTGGAGGACCTCTCACGGATGCAGCGGCGGTTCGTGTCCGACGTCTCGCACGAACTGCGCACACCCCTGACGACCGTACGGATGGCCGCCGACGTCATCCACGAGGCCCGCGAGGACTTCGACCCGGTCACCGCCCGCTCGGCGGAACTCCTCGCCGACCAGCTCGACCGCTTCGAATCCCTGCTCGCCGACCTGCTGGAGATCAGCCGCTTCGACGCCGGCGCCGCAGCCCTCGAGGCCGAACCCATCGACCTGCGCGACGTCGTACGCCGCGTCGTCAGCGGAGCCGCACCCCTCGCCGAACGCAAGGGCACGTCCATACGCGTGCGCGGCGACCTGCAGCCCGTCGTCGCCGAGGCAGACGCCCGCCGTGTGGAACGCGTCCTGCGCAACCTCGTCGTCAACGCCGTCGAACACGGCGACGGCAAGGACGTCGTCGTCAAGCTCGCCAGCGCCGGCGGAGCCGTAGCCATCGCCGTCCGCGACTACGGCGTCGGACTCAAGCCCGGCGAGGCGACGCGCGTGTTCAGCCGCTTCTGGCGCGCCGACCCGGCACGCGCACGCACCACCGGCGGCACCGGCCTCGGACTGTCCATCGCCCTGGAGGACGCCCGCCTGCACGGCGGCTGGCTCCAGGCCTGGGGCGAACCCGGCGGCGGCTCACAGTTCCGGCTCACCCTGCCCAGGACCGCGGACGAACCCCTGCGGGGCTCACCGATACCCCTGGAACCCAAGGACTCCCGCCGCAACCGCGGACTCAACGAAGCCGGCCTGCCGCGTGGCGGAACCGAGAAGAGCGCCACCGTGCCGGTCCAGCCCGCCGACGAGCGGCGATCCCCCGGCCGGGCACCCCTCGCACCCCGGCAGGGCACGGTGGCCCCCACCGCCGACCCGACGGCACTGCCCGGGAACGGCGCACGCGTCGTCCCCCGGCCCGCCTCCGGCGCACGCCCGCAGGACCGGCCCACCAGGAACACGGCACAGGGCGAGACGGCACCCGGCGGGGCGGACCGGGAAACCGACCGGGAAACCGACCGGGCGAACCAGCAAGGGGAGGCATTTCGTGGGCGCTGACCGCGAGGGAGGCCGCCGGCGCACGCCGGTGCGCGGAACGGCGTACGCCGTCTGTGGCGTCGTACTGCTGGCGGGATGCGCCTCGATGCCCGACAGCGGCGACCTGCGCGGCGTGGAATCCACCCCCCGCCAGGAGACACAGGTCCGGGTCTTCGCCCTGCCGCCCCGCGACGACGCACCGCCCGCCGAGATCGTCCAGGGCTTCCTCGAAGCCCTGACCAGCGACGACCCCGGCTACGCGACCGCACGTCAGTACCTCACCCCCAGCGCCTCACAACTGTGGACACCCGAACGGTCCACCACCGTCCTCGCGGACGGACCAGCCACCCAGGCAGACCGCCCGGGCGGCAGGGAGGACGGCGACGACTTCGCGTTCCGACTCACCGGCACCCGCGTCGCCACCATCGACGCCCAGCAGTCCTACACACCCGCCTCCGGCGACTACGACCAGACGGTGCACCTCACGCGCGACAAGAAGAACGGACACTGGCGCATCGACTCGCTGCCCGAAGGCGTCGTCATGGGCAAGTCGGACTTCCAGCGCAACTACATGTCGCTCAACAAGTACTACTTCGCCTCCCACACCACGTCCGCCCGATCCGGACAGCCCATGGCCGTCGCCGACCCCGTCTACGTCCGCGAACGCGTCGACCCCACGACCCAGATGGTGAACTCCCTGCTCAACGGGCCCACCAGCTGGCTGCGGCCCGTGGTCCGCTCAAGCTTTCCCACCGGCACCGCCCTCACCAAGGGCGTCACCTCACTGGCCCCCGACGACCAGAACAAGCTCACCGTGCCGCTCAACGACAAAGCGGCCCGCATCGGGCACGGCAAGTGCGAGGAAATGGCCGCACAACTGCTGTTCACCCTCCAGAGCCTCAACCCCACCGTCGACGAGGTCGAGATACGCGCCGCCGGCAACCCCCTCTGCTCCCTCGTCGAGGAGCGGGCCGGGACCGTCGCCGAACGCGGCGCCGAGGACCGGCCCGACTACCTGTACTTCATCGACGCCCGCCACCGGCTGGTCCGCATGACCAACGCCGGAGACAGCACCAGCTCCGAACCGGTACCCGGCACCCTCGGCGACGGCACCAAACCCCTGCGCTCCGTCGCCGTGGCCCGCGACGAACACAGCGCGGCAGGCGTCGCCCTCGACGGCAGGACGCTCTACGTCACCTCCACCGTCGTCGGCAACTCCCTCGGCGACCCCGTCCTCCAGAGCAAGGGCAAAACCGAGGCCGACCGCCTGACCACACCCAGCTGGGACGGCCAGGGCGACCTGTGGGTCGCCGACCGCGACCCCGCCGACCCGCGCCTGCTCCTCCTGGAGAAGGGCGCAGGCGAGCCGCTCAAGGTCCTCACCCCCGGCCTCGACGGACGGATCAACACCGTACGGGTCGCCGCCGACGGCGTACGGATCGCGCTCGTCGTCGACCGGAAGGGCAAGCAGTCCCTGCTCATCGGGCGGATCGAACGCGACACGAGCGGCGAACGGCCCACCGTCGCCGTCCAGGAACTGCGCTCCGCGACGCCCGACCTGGAACAGGTCACGGCCATGTCATGGGCGGGGGAGAACAGGCTCGTCGTCGTCGGCCGCGAAGCCGGCGGAGTCGAGCAGGTCCAGTACGTCCAGTCCGACGGCTCCATCCCCGAGACCGGCACCCTTCCCGGCCTCACCGAGGTCACCAGCATCGCCGCCTCCGAGGACAGTGAGGCCCCGCTCTTCGCCACCTCCAAGGAAGGCCTGCTGTGGCTGCCGGGAGGCAGCGGCTGGCGGACGCTGAAGGAGACCGGGTCGGTCGCGTTCTATCCGGGCTGAGACCGGTCGTCGTCGCCCCTTCGCGGGGATGCCTGGCTGAGGGGCGGGACGCCTGCTCGGCCGAGGGGGCGGTGTCCGCCCGGCACCGGCTGACACCGCCTGGCACCGGCCGGCACCGGCCGGCTTTGGCTGGCAGGCGTCCGTCAGTCTGGTTTTCGGATTTTCCGCGAGTTTTCCACAAGGATGCCTCCGACGTTTTCCACAGGGGTGGCAGCCCGACGCACACCCCGGCACAGTGATCCGTGTGGAAAGCGTCCGACGGTGGTGGCACGACCTCTCCGGCCTGGTACTCCCGGCCGAGTGCGGCGGCTGCGGCACGGCGCGCACGGTGCTCTGTCCCGAGTGCCGCGCCGCGCTGCACGGCGGCACACCCCGCCGGGTACGGCCGCACCCCGCGCCGCCCGGGCTGCCCGCCGTGCACGCGGCCGCCCGGTACGCGGACGAGGTACGAGCCGTACTGCTGGCCCACAAAGAGCGCGGCGCGCTGGCGCTCACGCGACCCCTGGGGACGGCGCTGGCGGGGGCGGTGCGGGTG
>NZ_JARGEF010000338.1:0-6748 GCF_033794725.1 Streptomyces sp. ID05-39B
GGGCGACGGTGGCGGGCCGTCGGCGCCGTGCGGGGCCGAGGCGTGCGCACCGTGCGCGGCCGAGACCTCCGCGCCGTTCATGGTGAGCGTCGGAGTGTCGTCGGGGCGAGGCGGTACGGCGGACAGGTCGTATCCGCACGCGCCGCAGAAACGGTCACCCGTGTCGAGCGGCTCCGCGCAGCTCGGGCACGTGGGCAGGGCGGCCTGCCTGGGGATCTGGGACATCAACTACACCCACGTCCGGGGGCGGTAACGATTGGCACGTTCCACCAGGTCGATCCTCTCCTCGGCACCGGTCGCCAGCCGGGCCAGCGTGCGGTACGAACGCTCCAGTCCGAAGCGCAGCCCCCGCTCGTCCAGTTCGCTGCCGAGCAGCCCGCGCGGGGCGCCGGGGCCGGTACTGCCCCGGCCACCGGAGAGTACCCAGTCCAGCGCGCAGCCGAGGACTTCGGCGGACAGCTGCTCGCGGCGCGTCGGATCCAGCCCGTAGGCGTCCAGCGCCTGGATCTGCGCCGCGGCGGCGGCCAGATCCTCCTGGAAGGGTACGTCGGCGGCGGTCGCCGTCCGCTGCCGGAGCCGGGCGCGGACGGCCGCGACGCGGGCGGCGGTGTAGTGGATGGACGACTCCGGCACCGACTCCAGCGTCCGTACGGCGCTTCTGCGGTCGCCGGCCGCGAGCTGGACGCGGGCCAGGCCGAACGCGGCGCTGACGAAGCTCGGGTCGGTCGACCACACCAGGCGGTAGTACTCGGCGGCGTTGTCCAACTGGCCGAGTACCTCGGCGCACAGACCGAGCGCCAGCTTCGGCGTGGGCTCGCCGGGGAAGGCGTCGTAGATCGCGTCGAAGGCGAGGGCGGCGCCCTCCTGGTCGCCGGTGACGAGCGAGGCCACGCCCCGGTACCAGACGACCCGCCAGTCGTCGGGCCGTTCGCCCTCCAGCTTGGCCAGGGACATCAGGGCGGCCTCAAAGTCGCCGTTCTCCAGCCAGGCGCGGATCTGCCGCAACCGGGTCTCCACCGACGGGGCCGGTGCCGCCACGAGGGCGGTGATCAGTTCGGCGGGCGCGGAGGCCAGCAGACCGGCCAGGAAACCGGCGTTGGGATCCGACGGGTCGACGTGCGGGACCGGCAGCGCGAGCCCGGCGGCGGGCGCGGGAACGAGCCTGACCAGCCCGGCCGCGGCAGCGCCGGAGGGGGACGGAAGGGCACCGGGCACGCGGGGGGAGGGCACCAGCCCCGCCGGACCGTCCCCGCCCCCTCCAGCCGTCGTACCCGGGCGGCGCCGCGTGGCGGTCACCCGTGACCCCAGCCGGGACACCTCCCCGTCCAGTCTGGGGCACAACTCGGTGTCGGTGACCTTCACTTCGGGTCCGAACAGGGTGGACAGCGCGGGGCGGGGCAGGCCCGACTGGAGCGAGACGACCTCGCGCAGCACGCCCGTCAGCTGTTCGGCCATCTCCTGCGCGGAGGCGAACCGGCGGGCCGGGTCGGGGTCGGTGGCACGGACCAGGAGCCGGTAGAAGGACTCGTACCGGTGGAAGACGGCGATGGAGTCGGGGTCGGGCAGGGAGTCCGCGTAGGCCGTGGTGTAGCCCTGGAAGTCGAAGGTGAGCACGGCGAGGGTGCGGCCGACCGTGTAGAGGTCGCTCGCCACCGACGGGCCGACGTCGGCGACCTCCGGGGCCTGGTAGCCGACCGTGCCGTAGATGGCCGACTCCTCGTCGTCCATCCTGCGCACGGCGCCCATGTCGATGAGCTTGAGCTGGTCCTCGGTCTGGATGGCGTTGTCGACCTTGAAGTCGCAGTACAGCAGGTTGCGGCTGTGCAGATGGCCGAGGGCCTCCAGGGCCTCGATGCCGAACGCGCAGGCCTGCTCCACCGGCAGCGGGTCGCGCTTGCCGTCGGGAGTGCGGCGGTCGTTGGCGATCTCCTTGAGGGACTTGCCGCCGACGTACTCCATGACGATGTACCCGTCCAGCGAACCGGTCCGCTGGTCGAGGTGCTCGACGAAGTTGTAGATCCGCACGATGTTGGCGTGCTCGATCTCGGCGAGGAAGCGCCGCTCGGAGATCGCCGCCTCCATCGCGTCCTGGTCGCCGGTGTCCAGCAGGCCCTTGAGGACCACCCAGCGGTCGGAGACGGCCTTGTCGACGGCGAGGTAGACCCAGCCCAGACCGCCGTGCGCCAGACAGCCCACGACCTCGTACTGGCCGTGTACGACATCGCCGGCCTTCAGCTTCGGGACGAAGGAGTACGGGTGCCCGCACTTGGTGCAGAAGCCCTCCGTACGGCCCTCCCGCTCGCCGCGCGACCTGCCCACCGGCGCCCCGCAGTCGGAGCGCGAGCAGAACCGCTTGCGCTCGGGCACCTCCGGGTTGTCCAGGACCATCGCGCGCGGGTCGGGACGCGGCACCTGCGGCACCGCCACCAGGCCCACCCCGAGCCGGGCACGCCCGGACGAACCGGCCGTGGAACCGGAGCTGCGCACCGACACCGAACGGCCGGTGGACTTGCCCGACAGCGACCGCGAGAGCCGCCCGGACACCGAGCGGCGCGACTTCGACGACTGCGAGGAGGTGCGCGAACTGCGGGCGCTGCGCGCGCTGGAGCTGGAACCGCTGCCGGTCGAGCCCTTGCCGCCGCGGGTCACTCCGGTCGGGGGCGACCCGACCATGCCTTTCCCGGAGGAGGGACCCCCAGCACCCACGACGGGCGCCAGACCGCAGGTGTCGCAGTACAGCTCGCCGCCGCCCATGTCCTCGTACGAGCCCTCACAGCCCGGTCGCTGGCACGTCTGACCTGCCTGACTCATGACCTCTGCTCCCCCCTGTGGTCCTGAGGTCCGCCCTGCTCGGGCACGCGCGGCGCGGCGAGCAGTTCGGCGGCCGCCTGCTGGTAGCGCAGGACGGCCTGTTCGGCGACGCGCAGATCGCAGGGCGCGCTCCACAGCATCCGCCGGGCCGCGTCGTAGCGCTCGATGAGGAACGGGTCCTCGGCGAGCCCGTGCCGGGCGACCTTCGCCTTGTAGGCGTCGAGACGGCCGCGCAGTTCCGCGCGGACCGCGAGCGGCGCGGTGACCGCGGTCAACGACTCGCGGGCGCGCAGCAGTTCGTCCTCCGCCTTGCGCTCCAGGGACTCCAGGAGCGGGGACAGGCGGTGCCACTGGCCGTGCCTGCGGTACTCGGAGGCCGCCGCCACCTGTTCCTGGAGCACGGTGGGCGGGCCGCCGACGGCCGGCACCTCCGTCGCGGCGATCTTCGCGAGCACCTCGCCGCGCGCGGTGCGCGCCTCGGCGAGGGTCCGGTCCGCCCGGCTGAGCACGTCCCGCAGCCGCATCAGCCGCTGCTCGGCGTCCTGGCGGACCGTCAGCACGGCGTCGATCTCCCGGCGGACGTCCTCCAGAGCGCGCGCCTCACGGTCGTACACGGTGGTGTCCGGACGGCCGCCGCCGGGCGCCGAACTGCCCTGCGCGCGCACCCAGAAGGCCAGCGGGTCGGAGATCACCTGCTCGCGCAGCGAGGTCAGGGTGTGGGTGATGCGCTCCAGGTCGTCGCCCGCCGGGTGTTCGCCGGGGCGTACGCCCACGGAGTGCGCGAGCTGCCGGGTGCGCTGGAGTTCCGCGGCCAGTAGATCTATCCGGGCGGGCAGCGCGGACCACACCGCGTCGGCGGCGACGACCAGGTCCAGCGAGGACGCGTACAGGTCGTTCATCCGGTCGACGAGGGTGGTCAGGGAGAAGCTCTCGCTGAGCTTGCCGGAGCCGGCCAGGGTCGGCGCGTTCGCCGTGGCGGTGGCCGAGCCGGCCACCGTGACGGACTCGCCGCGCAGCAGCTCCGTCAGCTCGGCCAGGTCCTCACGGCTGGACCAGCGGCGCCGCGAGCGGATGTCCCGCGCCGAGCGCAGGGCGTCGCTGTAGGCGTCGAAGTACGCCCACAGCAGCGTGATCGACGCCTCGGTGGACGCCCAGCGCTCCTTGGTGACACCGGTCAGCCCGGCGCCTTCGAGGAGTCTGCGGCCCGCGTGGTCCTGGAGGGCGAGGAGCGAGGTCTCGATCGCCTCGTGCTCCGCGCCGAGCCGCGCCAGCGCACGGTCGACCTCGTCCCGGTCCATCACCGGCCCGGGGGGTCCCGTGACGCCCATCGATCACCTCTCGTCGCTGTGTCCGTCTCCTGGTCGGTCCGCCGTCCGCCGGCCGTCCCGTCAGCTGGTGCGCAGATACTGCGGCGCGGGCGGCATCGACGTCGCCGAGTCCGAACCCAGTGTCGCCGACAGCCAGTCGGTGTACGACCGCTGCCAGCCGTTCGCCCGGTATTCCACCAGGGTCTGGTTGACCCGGCGTACCAGGTCGTCCGCGTCCTTCTTCATCGCCACGCCGTAGTACTCGGCCGTGAACGCGGCGCCCTTCAGTTCCACCGTCGGGTCCTGTGCGGCCTGGCTCGCCGCCAGGGCGCCGTCGGTGACCACGGCGTCCACCTCGCCGAGCTGCAACCGCACCAGGCAGTCCAGCTGGTTGGGGACGGTGGTGGAGATGTCGGCGGTCGCGGGCAGCTTCCCTGCCTTCAGGTCGCCGGTCAGCTGGGTGTTGGCGGTCGAACCGGCCGCCGTGCAGATCTTCTTCTTCGCCAGCGTGCCGTCGTAGCCCGTGATCGTCGACGACTTGGGGGCGAGGACCTGCTGTCCCGTCCTGAAGTACGGCGCGGAGAAGGCGACGTCCTTCAGCCGGTCGCAGGTGATCGTCATCGTGCGGACCACCATGTCGACCCGGCCCTCCTGGATGGCCGGCACGCGCTGGTTGGTCGGAATGGCCTTGAACTGGACGGCGTTGCGGTCGCCCAGGATGTCCTCGGCGATCCGCCTCACCAGGTCGATGTCGAAACCCTCCAGCGCGGCACCCGTGTTGTTCGGGTCGCGGTAGCCCCACCGGTAGCTGTTCTGGTCGACGCCGACGATCAGCTTGCGCTTCTCACCCGTACGGGCCTTGATCGCGGCGATCGTCGGACCGTCCGCGGCCGACGGCGACAGCGTCTGCTTCTCGGGGGACTGGCAGCTCGCGTCGACCGCGTGTGTGCCCTCGGCGACGCCCGGACCACCGGTGCCGGTGCTGCCGTCGCCGCGCGACTGGGTCCACGGCAGCAGCAGCATGAAGGAGAGCGCCAGGACGCAGACGAGCGCCATCGCACCCACCCCGCCCCAGCCCCGCATCCGTCGAGCATGCATCGTCACGCCCCCTTTCACCGGTACTCCGACAGCCTGCGGCCGATGCCGAGGACCGCGCCCGCCGCCGCCAGGACCGCCAGGACGGCCGCGCCCAGGGGCAGCCCGCCCATCGCGTCCAGGCCGTCGCCGGCCGCCTGCTTGAACTCGTGCTGCTCGTGGTCGAGCGCGGTCGCCAGGCTCGCGTCGACGCCGTCGAAGCACTGGGCCGTCGCGCCCTTCGCGCCGACCACCAGGGCCAGCGCCTGCTCGTAGTTGCCGTTGTCGTCCTGGGCGCGGGCCGCGGTGTGGCGCTTCTTCCACTCCGCCATGTTGCTCTCCGCCGTCGTGACCGGCTTCTCGCCCGCCTGGTCGTCGGCCAGCTTCGCCGCCGCCGCGAGGCCCTTGCCGAGGACGGCGATCTCCTCGGTGAAGTCGTGGTCGTACGCGTCGATCGTCGTCTCACCGACCTTCACCGTCTCGGCGCCGCGGGCCACCAGGGTCAGGTTCTCGTTGCCGCGCGCCTTGAGCGAGGCGATGCGGGCGTCGTGCAGCACGTTGAGGGAACGGACACCGTGGTCGTAGGAGTCGTGCAGCCCCGCACGGGCCACACTGTGCCCGACCACCAGCCACAGCAGGACGACGGCGGAGGCCGCGGACGCCGCGACCATGCCGTGGTTCAGCACCCGGTTCGTCAGCCGGTAGTTGCGGTGCTGCGCCCAGCCGAGGGCGGCCAGCGCGAGGACGCCGAGAGCGATCGCCGCCCACGGGTACGGCTCGGCCGCCGCGTAGTCGTCCTGAAGGCGCTGGTTCTCCTTCTTGTAGAGGTCCTCCGCCGCCGGGAGCATCTCGTCCTGCATCTTCTGGTTGGCGTAGCGCAGATACGCGCCGCCGACCGGGAAGCCCTGCCGGTTGTAGGTGCGGGCGCGCTCGACGAGGCCCTTGTACTCCGGGAGCAGCTTGTTCAGCTTCGTGATCGCCGCGGTGGAGGGGGAACCGGCGTCGGAGTTGTTCGCGGCGGTGATGAGCTTCGCGGCGGCCGTGTCGATGTCGTCCTCGTAGCGCTTGCGCGACTCGGGCGTCTCCTGGCCGCCGGCCAGGAAGCCGCTCGACGCGGCGGTGTTCGCGTCCGCCAGCGAGCGGTAGATGTCGGCGGCGGCCGCGCTGAGCGGCTGGCTCTTGTGCAGCACGTCGTCGGCGGCGGCCGTGCGGTCACTCATCTGCCAGGACGTGACGGCACCGAACGCGACGACGAGGAGGGCGAGAACGGCGCCGATGATACGGAGCCTGCCCGGCTCGGTGGTCGCGGCGGAGCGCAACTGATCGACACCCTCGGCGAATGCCGTCCGGCGGCCGGGCGGTGTCGCCGTGATGGTTGTCGGCGGGTTTGCCACGTTTGTCTGACCTCCCCCATGGTCAACTGTCTGCGCCAGTATCGCCGGTGGGGGCGGTGCTGCGCACCGGGCTTCACTGGATCTTGATCAGATCGCAGCAAGGCCCTCCGGGGGAACACGTGGAAAGTGCGGATTCGGTTCCACCGGGGGTGGGGTGGGGTC
>NZ_JARGEF010000339.1:0-6719 GCF_033794725.1 Streptomyces sp. ID05-39B
TCTTTCCTCTTTTTTTTTTTTTGTTTTTTTGTTTTTTTTTTTCAGGCCACAGGGGGCTTCTGGTTTTCTTGCCGTCTCGTGGGCGCCGAGATTTTTTTAAGAGCAATGAGCGGGGTCGGGATATCGGGCCAAGCCTGCCGATGAGCTTTTGGCTCCCGGCCGGTCCAAGCTCATGACACCCCAGGAAAGGACACCGCCATGTCGGAGCTTCTCGTCGACTTCATCACCTCCCTCGACGGCCACGCATCGGGACAGGGATGGCCCGGGTTCTGGGGCCTCGAGGGCCCGGAGTACCTCGCATGGCTCGGCAAGCAGCCCGAGGCCACCTACCTGATGGGAGCGAACACCTACCGCCTGATGTCGGGCTTCGCCGCTGGCGAGGTCCCGACTGGCCAAGACGAGTTCAGGCCGGAAGAAGAGGCGTCCGTCGACGAGCTCACGCAGGCGTCCAAGGTGGTGTTCTCCTCTTCGCTCGAGGAGCCGCTGACGTGGGCCAACTCCACGCTCGTCCGCGACGACGCCGTCGAGGCGGTCCGTGCCATGAAGTCGAGCGGCTCGGGGCTGCTCAGCACGATCGGCAGCCTCAGCCTGTGCCGGTCCCTGCTACGAGCCGGACTCGTCGACCGCTTCCGGGTGGTGATGTTCCCGGTGATCACCGGGGCCACGGGCGAAGAACGCATCTACGACGGCTATCCGGACGTTGCCCTCGAGATGATCGAGCACCACACCTTCGACGGCCGCATCCAACTGGTCGAGTACAAGCCCCGCGTGCTCGAGCACCCGCCGCTCGGCGTCCCTGCGTGACATCGCCTCGTCCGCCGGTCCGGACCGCCGCCAGGCCGGCGGGCAGGCGGGCGGGCGGGCGCCGAGCAAACCTCATAGAGGACGAACGGCCAACGTCAGAACGCCCGGTCCAGGTCGCATCGAAGGATGCAGATCAGCCGAGCGACCTGACCGCCGTCGTCCAAGGTCCGCAACGGCGAGCGCGGGCATGGCGGGGTCGAACGGCGCCTGGTCGCCCTCGGCGAGCCCCGTCACCCGGGCGAGCCAGGCCGGGCGTAGCTGGATGAGGCCCTGCACACCGTCGGCGCGCAAAGCGTGCACCACCGCGGCCACCACCGCTACGCCGCCTACACCGGACCGCGCACCGGCCGCCGCCTCGCCGTCACCTCCTTCACCCCTGGCCGGGCTGCGGACCGTCCCGTCCTCGCCGCGTTCGAGGGGGCGCTCACCTGCCTGTGGACGCTCTACCACGTGCGGAGGATCCTTGGCGGTCGCGAAGGCGGACCCCACCCGTCGCGGGCGCCACGCAGCTCGCCGAGCGGTTCACCCCCGAGCGAATCGAGCGCGACGGCTAGCACCCGGGTCCTGGCCGCGGAGCTCAGCGTGCAAGTACGGCGGTCCGCGGTGCGGCCGTCGACCAGCGGGCGCAGCACCGCCTCCGCGTCGAGCGCGAACTCGAACGCGCTCCCAGCGGCGGACAACGTCACCACGTCCTCGCCGACCTCCAGCACCGCGCGAGCGGTCGTCACCCACAGCCGCAGACCACCGCCGCGGGAACGCCGGCGATGTCAGTCCCCGTCGTTACTGTTCGGGCATTCACAATCTGTAGGAAGGGTGGCTCAATGGGCGCCAGCGGATGGGACTACCTCACCAGGTACGACGGTGATGTCGAGGCGGCCTTGGGGACTTTGCAGGCCAGGGTGTTTCAGGAGGAGTACGGCGACGGTGATCGCTACCGAAGCCTGCAGGACCTGTACGCAGACGAGGAGTTCATGGGCACAGAAGGCACCCATACGATCCTCGACATCGACAGAGTTGTTGCCACCGATGACCCGCCGACGCAGTCCGGCATCGCTGACTACGGCGCTCTGCGCCCTCTGGCGCTCAGCCGCGTGGTGCACCACTTCGGTGCCGGCCGCCCGACGGTCGAGCAGTACGAAGAACTCGTTGCCGCTGCCAATGAGGCTGCGAGCCATGAGGAGCACGAGCGGAGCCTTCTCGGCGAGTGTCAGATGCGATGGACCGGCTACTACATCGTCCTCTACTCCGATGACAGGCCGACTCATTTGGGAATTTTCGGCTTCTCCGGAGACTAGGACCACCCGGTGTGGTGCTCCCCGCCTCGTCGGTGCGACGGGCGTCAAAGGCGGCGTCCCGCCGGTCCGTTGTCCGTCGCCATCCAGGTGTAGCGTCCCTGGCATGGACTCTCGCCTCACCGTTGAGCGCGCTCAACGCCTCAAGCAGCTGCACGCCGAGTACAAGCCGCTCGTACTGCCGACCGTCTGGGACGTCTGGTCCGCACGGACGGCAGCCTCCGCCGGGTTCCCCGCGCTGACGATCGGCAGTCATCCGCTGGCCGACTCCAGGGGGGCCGACGACCATGAAGGGCAGACCTTCGAGGAGGTGCTCTCCGCCGTCAGGCCGATCATCGCGGCGGTGGACGTCCCGGTGTCCGTGGACCTGGAGTCCGGGTACGGGCAGAAGCCCGCGGATCTCGTCGCCGGGCTCATCGAGGTCGGCGGCGTCGGTCTCAACGTTGAGGACACCGTCCACTCGGACGGCGGCCGCCTGCGCAGCACGCAGGAGCACGTGAGCTACGTCGCCGGCCTGCGCGCGGCGGCTGACGACGCGGGGGTCCCGGTCTGGGTGAATGGGCGCACCGACGTCTTCCTGCACGCGAAGGACGCTTCCGGCGTCCTCGACCAGGCGATCGAGCGACTGCGGGCCCTGGCGCAGGCCGGCGCCGACAGCGTCTACCCGGTGGGTATCCAGGACGACGACGACCTGCTCGCGGCGGTGACCGGCGCCGTCGCCGTTCCCGTGAACTCCACGGCCCATCCCCTCAAGCACGATCTTGAGCGCTTCCGCCGCCTGGGCGTCGGCCGGATCACCTACGGCCCGCTGCTGCAGTTCGCGATGGCCGACACGATGAAGGACATGCTCGGGCCGTGGGCACCCTGAGGAGCCGCTCTGCGCGAGGCATGGTGGCAGCTCCATGCCGGATGGGCCGCCACGATCGAGCGAATCCGCCGTAGCCCGGCATCGAGCGCCGCAGCGTGAACGACGAGTGGTCGGCGGTGCGGACGATGCGCCACCTGGTGTTCGTCCACGACTCGTGGTTCCGCCTGTGCTGCCTGGGCTCGACAGAGCTGTTCACGCCGATGGGCATAGGGACGACCGTCGAGCCCTACCGTGGAGCGCACGGGCTTGACCTCTCGCTCGATCCGGCCCTCGACGAGATCGTGAGCGTGCGTGACGCACAGGCCGCCGAGCTCGAGGCCTGGCTCGACGAGGTCACCGCTGGGCAGCTCGCGGCGCGGGCGCCGGTACCCGACGACGGTGTCTGGCCGCCGTACGCCCGGGGCCGCTTGGTACGGCAGTGCCTCGGCACAGTGCTCAACGAGACCTTCGAGCACCACGGCTTCTGCATCCGCGACCTCGACCTCGACCTCGACCTGATCGAGGCACAGGACGCTGATCAGAGCCGGCTACGGACTCGGCACCTTGCGGATGCGGGCATCGCTGACCGTCTGCGCGGTGCCGGGCTGAGTTCAGCCGGGACCTGCACCGCCGCGACCCGAACGGCGACGAGGGGCCGCTACCCGGCCGCTTCCGCGGACTGCGCGCCACTGCCTGACTCAGGATCGTCGGCCCGACCAACGAGGGTCCGCTGGGCCCCCGGAGCGCCGGCTCCACCACTGGCCAGGCCAACCTCATCGCCATCGTCGCCTGCCCGGGCACGAGCGAGCTCGCAGGTGCGCCCGGTCGGCGTCGGGGACCCGGTGGTGGTCGACCCGACGTTGTGCCGAGGCCTGGTCCCTGCGCATTTCCTGACCGCTCCTGCTCAGGCAGCAGGGCGCCGAGCCAGGCTGTAGTTGCGTCAGGGGCCGCGGTGTGGTGGATGGTGCGGATGCCGAGCGCCGGGTTCGCGGTTCCGGATCACAGCGGAGGGCAGGACCCGTACCATGTGGTGCCATCCGGGTGCACGGGAGCGGGAGTGTCGATGACGGGGAGGCCTTCTGTGCCAACATCCGGTTCGACCCCGGCCCGTGCGTCTTGAGGGCGGAGGCGGAGGCGGCCACTGTCTCGGAACTGGTGGATCTGCTCTGCGATCTGCCGGGATTCGCCGACGTGCACACCCGGGCCGTGATTCTGGACGAGCTGCGGCCGTCCTTGGTGGCGGGATTCAGGCCGGCCGCTTCCACCCGGATGACGGCCGACCTGATGATCCGGCATCTGCTGGACTGGGACGGCGCCCTCCTGGAACTCGCCGAACTGCTGGCCCTCTTCCATGGCGAAACGCCTGCGATCACCCGGCTGCGACTCCTGGTCGCACGGCTGACCGAACCTGTCGGCCCCGTCAGCGGACCTGGAGCGGAGCTCGTCCGGATTCTGCTCGCCGACGGCCACCAGCCCTGGCTGCCGTCCTTCCTGGAGATCGCGGGCTCGGCCGCCGAGCGGCCTCCCCGGTCGCCTGCGGAGGCCGTCGCCTTCCTCGAGGAACTGGCTGCCCCTCCCCATCAGCCGCCCCCGGTACTGCGGTTCGCTGTCGCCCTCGCCGCACGCCCCGGATGGTCCCCGCTCCAGCGTGACGACCTGCGGGAGTGGATCCACCGGCTCGCCCGGCGGCTTGGCGTCACCGTACCGGCGGCTGCGGAATCCCGCCCGGACGGGCCGTCCGGCGACCAGGGCGATGGCGTGCGGCTGGTCGTGAGCCTCCAGCGCTATCAACCCGGCTCCAGGGAATGCCTGTTGTCCATGTGGCTGGGCTACAGCGCGGAACGCTGGATCGTCCTGGTTGTCGACGACGAACCCCAGTCCCTCGGGCGGATCGTCGCCCGTTTCAACACGTTCTTCGAGAAGGCGCAGGAGCTCTCGGGCGGACTGCCCTCGCGCGTCGAGTTCATGCTGCCGCGCTCCCTGCTCGACCTCCGCGTCGACCGCTGGTCCGTCAGCAGCCGCAGCAACGATACGACCGGTGCGGGTCCCCCTCTGGGTGTGTTGTGCCCCGTCGTCGTACGCGATCTGGAGCGCCCCACCGACCCGCGCGCGCGCGAGCGATGGACGCGCCGGTGGCAGGAGTACGAAAGGTCCCTCGACCTCTCAGCCGAGCGGGCCGTCTGGCTGCCGTGCGGACGCGAGCAGGACCCGCGCGGGAGCATGCGGCAACTCGCCCTCGCCCTCGCCGTTGTCGTGGAGCCGCCGTCCCGGCACGGCCACGCTCCGGCCGGAGCGGTGACGCGCGCCGTGGGAACGGCGCTGGACGCGGGCGTTCCCGTCGTGCTGTGGGGACGCGACGAGGGCGACGCCGACGGTCATGTGGAGTCCGGGGCGCTCCACGCAGCGACCAGACGACTGATCTCCGGAGGCAGTCCCGCCCGACTCCCCGAACGCATAACGTCGTTGCGACGGAAGGCACTCGACTCCGGGACACCGTCCCCGGCCGAACAACTGGCGCTCGTGTGGGACGACCCCGGCGGACGCCCCGATGTCGGAGGCGGCGCACTGCGGTGTCCCTGAGGCCGCAGCGCGCCGACCGGTGCGGGCAAGGACATGGACAGCGGTGGGAAAGGCGGGCAGGGACAGTGCACGAGGGATACATCTACCGGGGGCGCGGCGAGCCGCACGACGGGATCGAGCGGCTGCCCGAGCCGCCTCCCTGGCGTGACATGCGGGGGCGTGGCGGGTTCGAGGGCGGTGAACACGTCCGTCCCGTCGGGACGCGGGCGCACACCTATCGGGCCACCGAGGCGACTGTGCAGTCCGTGAACGCCGCCCTGATGCTGCGCCGCCCGCTGCTGGTGACCGGGCCCCCCGGCTCCGGCAAGTCGTCCCTGGCCTACCACATCGCGCACGAACTGCGCCTCGGCCGGGTGCTGCAGTGGCCCATCACGAGCCGTTCCACGCTCAAGGACGGTCTCTACTCCTACGATGCCATCGGTCGGTTGCAGGAGGCGGGCCTCGCCGCAAGCGGACGGTCCTCCCGCTCGTCCCGGGAACCCGTGATGAGCGACGGGCCCCGCTCTGTGCACGACGACGAACTCCGTCCCGAGCAGCCGGACATCGGAGCCTTCATCCGCCTCGGGCCGCTCGGCACCGCTCTTCTGCCGGTCGAGCGGCCCCGCGTGCTGCTGATCGACGAGATCGACAAGAGCGACATCGACCTGCCCAACGACCTCCTGCACGTGTTCGAGAACGGCGAGTTCGTGATTCCTGAGCTCGCCCGGGCGTCCCGGACGACCCCGACCACCCGGGTCCACACCGACGACGGCCGGACCGGGCCCGGTGACGGCACGGCCGCGATCACCGGCGGGTGGGTCGGCTGCACCACCTTTCCCGTCGTCATTCTGACCAGCAACGGCGAACGGGACTTCCCCCCGGCCTTCCTGCGTCGCTGCATCCGCCTCGACCTCCCGAGCCCCGACACAGGTCGGCTGGCCGAAATCGTCCAGGCACACCTCGGCAACGAGGGCGTCAGCCGAGGTGCAGGCCTGATCGAAGAGTTCGTCGAACGGCGTGCCAACGGCACCCTGTCCACCGACCAACTCCTCAACGCCGTCTATCTGTTGCTCGGCGATGGGACCAGCGAGACCCAGGCGGAGCTGTTGAAACAGGTGCTGAAAGAGCGTTTTGTCCCGACGGGGGTGCTTCATTGCAGTTCAGGTGGCGGACCGCTTCGGGCCGGCTGAGGCGGTAGACGCTTGTTGTGGCAGATG
>NZ_JARGEF010000033.1:0-47412 GCF_033794725.1 Streptomyces sp. ID05-39B
CCCGGGGATGCCGCGGGCGGGGTGGGCCGCAGCCGGGCCTGGGCGGTGGCGGCGGCCTGCTCAGCGGCGCGCCGCGCCTCCTCGGCCCGCAGCAGCGCCTCCTCGGCCTTGCGCTGCTTGTCCAGGCGCCGCGCCTCGGCCTCGGCGCGCAGCCGCGCCTCTTCCTCGGCCTGCTTGCGGCGCCGCTCCTCCTCCGCCTTGCGGCGGGCCTCCTCCTCGGCGCGGGCCTTCTCCTCGGCGAGGAGCCGCACCCGCTCCTCCTCCGCACGCCTGCGTGCCTCCTCGGCACGCTGGCGGGCCTCCTCCGCCTGCCGCTCGGCCTCGCGGCGCTGCGCCTCCTCCAGCTCGCGGCGCTTACGCTCCTCCTCCTCGGCGCGCAGCTTGGCGAGCTGTTCCTGGCGCTCCCGCTCCAGGCGCTCTTCCTCGGCCTTGCGGGCGGCCTCCTCCTCGGCCTTGCGGCGGGCCTCCTCCTCGGCCTTCTTCCGCGCCTCCTCCTGGGCCCTGACCTCGGCCTCGGAGAGCGGCAGCATCCGGTCGAGCCGGTGGCGGACGACGGTGGTCACGGCCTCCGGTTCCTGGCCGGCGTCGACGACGAGGTAGCGGCCGGGGTCGGCGGCGGCCAGCGTGAGGAATCCGGAACGCACGCGCGTGTGGAACTCGGCGGGCTCCGACTCCAGGCGGTCCGGCGCCTCGGTGAACCGCTCGCGGGCGGTCTCGGGGGAGACGTCCAGCAGGATCGTCAGGTGCGGTACGAGCCCGTTCGTCGCCCAGCGCGAGATCCTCGCGATCTCGGTCGGGGAGAGGTCTCGGCCGGCGCCCTGGTAGGCCACGGACGAGTCGATGTACCGGTCGGTGATGACGACCGCGCCGCGCTCCAGGGCGGGCCGCACGACGGTGTCGACGTGCTCCGCGCGGTCCGCGGCGTACAGCAGCGCCTCCGCGCGGTGCGACAGACCGGCGCTGGAGACGTCGAGCAGGATCGAGCGCAGCCGCTTGCCCACGGGCGTGGCCCCCGGCTCGCGGGTGAGGACGACCTCGTGGCCCTTGGCCCTGATCCAGTCGGCGAGCGCCTCTGCCTGGGTGGACTTCCCGGCGCCGTCGCCGCCCTCCAGGGCGATGAAGAAGCCGGTCGGCATCGGCGCCTGCTCCGGGTCGTCGCCACCGAGCAGCGCGTCCCGCAGGTCGTTGCGCAGGGGAACGCCGGAACGGTCGTCGACCTTGGCGAGCACCAGCGCGGCCACCGGCAGCAGCAGCGCGCCGACCAGCATCAGCGTGAACGCGGCGCCGCCGTGGGCGAAGACGAACTTGCCGCTCTCCAGGCGGTGCGGTCCGATGAGCGCCGCCACCAGCGGGGCGATCAGCGCGCCGAGCGCCACCAGGATCCGTACGACCGCGTGCAGGTGTTCCGTCATGCGCGTGCGGCGCTGGTCCTCGGTCTCCTGGTCGAGCAGCGCGTGCCCGGTGTTGGCGGCGACGCCCGCGCCGACGCCGGCCAGGGCCGTGATCAGCAGCACGGTGGTGACGTCCGGGACCAGCCCGGCCGCGAGCAGGGCCACGCCGGTGAAGGCGATGGCCAGCGCGAGCAGCCGGCGCCGCGACAGCGTCACCAGCACCTTCGGTGCCGTACGGACGCCGACGGCGACTCCGCCGGTCAGCGCGAGCACCAGCAGGCCGTACGTCACCGGGCCGCCGCCGAGGTCCTTGGCGTGCAGCACCGCCACGGCGACGGCGGCGGCGATCGCCCCGGCCACGGCCGCGCAGGCGAGCACCAGCACCGGGATGACGCCCGTGCGGCCCGTTTCGACACCGGCGGCCGTGCGCGGGCGGCGCAGGCCCTCGAGCGGGGACCGCGCGCGCGGGGTGCGGGTGCCGGGCAGCTCCAGGAAGACCACGACGGACAGGGATCCGGCGAACAGCCCGCCCGCCACGTACGAGGCGAGGGCCGCCTGGTGCTGGCCGAACCAGTCGATGCCGGCACCCAGGAGGTTGTTGAACAGGGCCGCGACGACCAGGGTGGCGGCCGCCAGCGGGATCGCGAGGAAGTTCGTCCGCAGGGACAGCCGGCGCAGGGCGTCGATGTGATCGGGCAGCGGCCGTACGGTCGCGCCCTCCAGGGGCGGGGCCGGCAGCAGTGCGGGGGCCGCGCTCTCGCGGGCGACCGTCCAGAACCGCTCGGCTACGCCGGTCACGAAGACGGTGACCAGCAGCAGCGCCAGGGCATCGTCCGGCATCCAGTCGATCCACAGGGGCGCCACGAGCAGCAGGGCGGCCCGCACACCGTCCGCGCCGACCATGGTCCAACGGCGGTCCAGCGGGCCGTCCGGCGAGGTCAGTGAGGTCAGCGGACCAAGGAGGACGGCACCGAAGAGCACGGTGGCGAGCACCCGGACCGCGAAGACGATCGCGACCGCGAACGCCACGCCCCGGTAGCCGCCTCCGAAGGAGCCCTCGGCGATGGCCGCCTGGAGGGCGAGGAGGACCAGCACCAGGAGGGCGAGGGCGTCGCCGACGCCGCTCACCAACTGTGCGCTCCACAGGCGCCTCAGCTGGGGCTCACGCAACAGGGCGCGCACGGCGCGCTCGCGGGAGTCCACCACCAGGGCGTCGTCCGGGGCCGGGTGGTGGGCCGTTGGCTGCTCGGCTCGCGTCATGCTTTCAGCCTATCGGCAGCGACTGACAGCCCGGAGCGCCCGTCCATACGTACGCACGCCCCGACATCAAAGTGATGCCGGGGCGTGCGTTTTGTGATCCGGTACCGGGGAACCGCGGCGCGGCTCAGTCCTCGGCAGCCGCCTTCGAAGCGGTCGCCTTCTTCGTCGCGGACTTGGTCGCGGTCTTGGTCGCGGTCTTCTTCGCGGCCGTGGTCGTCTTCGCGGCGGTCTTCTTGGCAGCCGTCTTCTTGGCCGGCGCGGCCTTCTTCGCCGCCGCCTTCTTCGCGGGTGCCTTCTTCGCCGTCTTCTTGGCGGGCGACTTCGCCCGCTTCTCGGCGAGCAGCTCGTAGCCGCGCTCGGGGGTGATCTCCTCGACGCTGTCGTCGGAGCGCAACGTCGCGTTGGTCTCCCCGTCGGTGACGTACGGCCCGAAGCGGCCGTCCTTGACGACGACCGGCTTCTGGCTGACCGGGTCCTCGCCCAGCTCCTTCAGCGGCGGCTTGGCCGCGGCCCGGCCGCGCTGCTTGGGCTGGGAGTAGATCTCCAGCGCCTCTTCGAGCGTGATCGTGAAGAGCTGGTCCTCGGTCTGGAGGGACCGCGAGTCCGTGCCCTTCTTCAGGTACGGGCCGTAGCGGCCGTTCTGCGCGGTGATCTCCACGCCCTCGGCGTCCGTGCCGACGACGCGCGGCAGCGACATCAGCTTGAGGGCGTCCTCGAGCGTGACCGTGTCCAAGGACATCGACTTGAACAGCGAGGCCGTACGCGGCTTGACGGCGTTCTTGCCGGTCTTCGGGGTGCCCTCGGGGAGCACCTCGGTGACGTAGGGGCCGTAGCGGCCGTCCCGGGCGATGATCTGGTGGCCCGTCGACGGATCGGCGCCCAGCTCGAAGTCGCCGCTCGGCTTGGCGAGCAGTTCCTCCGCGTACTCGACGGACAGCTCGTCGGGAGCCAGGTCCTCCGGCACGTCCGCGCGCTGGTGGTTCTCCGAGTCCTTCTCGCCGCGTTCGACATAGGGGCCGTAGCGGCCGACGCGCAGCATGATGTCGTTGCCCACCGGGAACGACGAGACCTCGCGCGCGTCGATCGCGCCCAGGTCGGTCACCAGTTCCTTGAGGCCACCGAGGTGGTCCCCGTCGCCGTTGCCCGCCTCGGCGGCTCCGCCGACGGCCGGACCCGCGGCGCCCTCGCCGAAGTAGAACCGCTTCAGCCACGGCACGGCCTTCGCCTCACCGCGGGCGATGCGGTCGAGATCGTCCTCCATCCTGGCGGTGAAGTCGTAGTCGACGAGCCGCCCGAAGTGCTTCTCCAGGAGGTTGACCACGGCGAAGGAGAGGAACGACGGGACGAGCGCCGTGCCCTTCTTGAAGACGTAACCGCGGTCGAGGATGGTGCCGATGATCGACGCGTACGTCGACGGGCGGCCGATCTCGCGCTCTTCCAGCTCCTTGACCAGCGAGGCCTCGGTGTAGCGGGCCGGGGGCTTGGTGGCGTGCCCGTCGACCGTGATCTCCTCGACGCCGAGCGCGTCGCCCTCGGCGACCTGGGGGAGACGGCGCTCGCGGTCGTCCAGCTCGGCGTTCGGGTCGTCGGCGCCTTCGACGTAGGCCTTCAGGAAGCCGTGGAAGGTGATCGTCTTGCCGGAGGCGCTGAACTCGGCGTCCCGGCCGTCGGAGGCGGTGCCGCCGATCTTCACCGTGACGCTGTTACCGGTCGCATCCTTCATCTGGGAGGCGACGGTCCGCTTCCAGATCAGCTCGTACAGACGGAACTGGTCGCCGGTCAGGCCGGTCTCGGCGGGGGTGCGGAAACGATCACCCGAGGGGCGGATCGCCTCGTGCGCCTCCTGCGCGTTCTTGACCTTCCCGGCGTACGTGCGCGGCTGCGGCGGCAGGTAGTCGGCGCCGTAGAGCTGCGTGACCTGGGCACGGGCGGCGGTGATCGCCGTCTCCGACAGGGTCGTGGAGTCCGTACGCATATAGGTGATGAAGCCGTTCTCGTACAGCTTCTGAGCCACCTGCATGGTCGCCTTCGCACCGAAGCCGAGCTTGCGCGAGGCCTCCTGCTGGAGCGTCGTCGTACGGAACGGGGCGTACGGCGAGCGGCGGTACGGCTTCGACTCGACGGACCGCACCGAGAACCGGGTGCTGTCCAGGGCGGCGGCCAGCGCGCGGGCGCCGGCCTCGTCGAGGTGGAGGGTGTTCGCGCTCTTGATCTGTCCCAGGGAGTCGAAGTCGCGGCCCTGCGCGACCCGCCTGCCGTCGACGGTCTGGAGGCGGGCGACCAGCGACGACGGGTCCGACGCGTCCCCCGCGCGGCCGGACGGGGATCCCCCCGCTCGAGCGAAGTCGAGAGTGGGGGAGAAGGTGCCCGTCAGGTCCCAGTACTCAGCGGAACGGAAAGCGATGCGCTCGCGTTCCCGCTCCACGACGAGCCGGGTGGCGACCGACTGGACGCGGCCGGCCGACAGGCGGGGCATGACCTTCTTCCACAGGACCGGCGAGACCTCGTAGCCGTAGAGGCGGTCGAGGATGCGGCGGGTCTCCTGGGCGTCGACCAGCTTCTGGTTCAGCTCGCGCGGGTTGGCGACGGCGGCCTGGATCGCGGCCTTGGTGATCTCGTGGAAGACCATCCGCTTGACCGGGACCTTGGGCTTGAGCACCTCCTGGAGATGCCAGGCGATCGCCTCGCCCTCGCGGTCCTCATCGGTGGCGAGGAAGAGTTCGTCGGAATCCTTCAGCAGGTCCTTGAGCTTCTTGACCTGGGCCCTCTTGTCGGCGTTGACGACGTAGACGGGCTGGAAGTCGTTGTCGACGTCCACCCCGAGGCGGCGCACCTCGCCGGTGTACTTCTCGGGCACCTCCGCGGCGCCGTTGGGGAGGTCGCGGATGTGCCCGACGCTCGCTTCGACGACGTAGCCGGGGCCGAGATAGCCCTTGATCGTCTTCGCCTTGGCAGGCGACTCGACGATGACGAGTCGGCGGCCGCCGTGTGCGGTGTCGCTGGTCGGGGACAACTTCGCTCTTCTCTCCGGTCGACGCTGGGGTGTCTCCCCAGGCCTTGGCTCCCGGGGTCGGGTCATGCTGACGCTGCGGAGTGTGACGGTACATCCCGCCCCCGTGTCAAACGGGAAAAGCCCGCAACGGCCACTCGAACGGTAACCCGACTACCGCCATTCCTGCCGCCCGGAGTGTCCACCGGCTCTTTTTCGCCCCACCGGAGCGGCGCCTCTCAATTATCCGCCCCGATCCCCGGGCGCAGTTCTCACAGGCTTCCGGCAAGATCCCGGACGCAGTTCAGAGGCGGGTGAAGCACCACGCGCCGACGGTCAGCGCGACCACCGCGACGAGTGTCGCGACGGTCGCCGATGCGACAGGGCTCACACCGAGCGCGACGGGCTGCCGCTGCCGCACGCGTACCGCGGTCCATGCCAGCAGACCGCCTCCGAACAGCGCGAACATCATTCCGGCGAAGACCGCCGGCCCACTCTCCATGATCGCCCGCGCCCCTTGTCTCCACCCGCGCGTGTCCCGTCGCCGGGAGACTGGCACGCACGGGCGGCGACCGGACGAACCCGAGGTGAACGCCGGACCTACGAGCGGGGTCGGCGGGCCACCGGCAGGTGATACGGCGCCGGGCGCTGCCGTCCGGCACGAGCGGCCCGTGCGACGGGCCTCACACCACGTCTGGCGCGCGGCCCTGGTCGCCGTCCGGCGAAACGGTCGGCGAAACGGTCGGCGAAACGGTCGGCGTCACATCCGGAACGGGGTGAGCGCCCGCACGACGTCGAATTCGGCGCCGCGGATCCCGGTCGTCCGGTGACTCCGTTCTCCCCCGCGGTTCCTCTCCCGTCGTTCTTCTCCCACATCCTTCTCTCGCATCCGCTCTCACCGCTCTCACCCGCCTTTTCGCAATGCGTGCGGGCGGCTTTTCGGGCGTGCTGCTGTGAGGCCACCGGTAAGAGAAGGATGTTGGCCTGTTTCGCTCTCAGGCCGGCTCCAGGAACCCCTGCTCCACCAGCAACCGGATCTGCGCGGGCGTACGGTCACGCAGCAGGACCGGGTCCTCGCCGACGAGCTGCGCGATGGCGTCCAGGATCCGGCCCGCGCTCAGCGAGCCGTCGCACACGCCGGCGAATCCCGCCCCGATCGTGTCCACCTTGGTCGCGCGGCGCATGCCACGGTTCTGGCGCAGCACCACGTGCTCCGGGTCCTCGGCTCCGGGCAGCCCGACCTGCTCCTGCACGACCTCCGCCGCGAGCCTGAAGCTCTCCGCGAGCAGGGCCGCGTCATCGTGCTCGCGGAGATGGTCGACGCGCTCGAAGTGGGCCCTCACCGTGTCGCCGAGCGGCTGCTCGACGGGGTGCGGCCACTCCTCCACGGTGATCGTGGGCTCGTCGGACGCGGTCCTGCGCAGGGTGATCCAGCCGAAGCCGACGGCCTTCACCTTGCGTGCCTCGAACTCGTCGAGCCACGCGTCGTACCGCGCGCGGTACTCCGCCGGGTCGCCCTGGTGGTCACCGGCGTCCCTGAGCCACAACTCGGCGTACTGGGTGATGTCCTGTACCTCGCGCTGCACGATCCACGCGTCGCAGCCGCGCGGCACCCAGGACCTGAGTCTGTCCTGCCAGTCCTCCCCCTCGACGTGCTGCCAGTTGGCGAGGAACTGTGCGAACCCGCCCACGTTCAGCCGTTCCCCCGCTCCTTGAACGAGCGAGCGGCACAGATCGTCCCCGCCCATTCCGCCGTCGCGGTACGTCAGCCGAGCGCTGGGCGAGATGACGAACGGCGGGTTGGACACGATCAGGTCGAACGTCTCGTCGTCCCGGACGGGTTCGAACAGCGAGCCCTCGCGCAGATCGGCGGCTGGCGCGCCGGACAGGGACAAGGTGAGCGCGGTGATGTGCAGGGCGCGCGGGTTGAGGTCGGTCGCCGTCACGCGCGTGGCGTGCCGAGCGGCGTGCAGTGCCTGGATCCCGGAGCCGGTGCCGAGGTCCAGGGCGGTGGAGACAGGGGTGCGGACGGTGATCCCGGCGAGTGTCGTGGACGCCCCGCCGACGCCCAGGACGACGCCCTCGGCGCTGCTGCCGATTCCGCCGGCCCCGCCGACGGCGCAGCCCAGGTCGGACACGATGAACCAGTCCTCGCCGTCCGGCCCGCCGAAGGGCCGGACGTCCACGGTGGCGGCGACGTCGTCCGTGCCGGAGCGCGTCAGCCAACCGGCCTCCACGCACGCGTGCACGGGCAGGACGTGCTCCACGCGCGCGTGGGGAACCGGCTGCTGGAGCAGGAAGAGACGGACGAGCGTCTCCAGCGGCGTGTCCCCGCGGGTGGCGCGCAGCGCCGGCACGGTCTCGCTGCGCGCGAGGGCCGCGTACGCGGGAGCGCCGAGCAGGTCGAGGAGGCCGTCGGCGGTGAAGGAGGCCGCGAGCAGGGCCTCGCGCAGCCTGGCGGTGACGTCCGGGTGGCCGACGGAGGGCAGGGGGGGCTGGGTGGCGTTACTCACGCCCCCATTGTGTCCCTCCGTGACCGGCTCAGCTGTCGGTGGCCGACGCGGACGCGGCGGCCTTCTTGCAGCCGGCCTGCTTGGCCACGGCCTCCTTGACGTCGCCCTGCTCCAGGCTCCGCAGTGCGGCGACCGCGCCCTTGTACTGCTGGGAGACGTCCTTCATCTGCTTCGAGACGTCGTCCAGACCGGTGGCGAACTTCCCCTGGTCCTTCGTGTCGAGCGCGTCGACCTGCTTCTTCAGATCGGCGTAGGACTCGGACAGGACGGTGAGCTTCTGGACGGCGTCCTGCTGCTTCTTCTCGCTGCCCTCGACGCCCGGAGGCGCACCAGCGCTCTTGAGGGCGCTCGCGCGCCCCTTGAAGCCGTCGGACAGGTCCTGGAATGCCTGGGAGTCGGTCTTCTGGAGGTCTTCCGGCGCGCCGTTCTTGGCGACCTTGGCCAGCGCGTCGTAGGCAGCCACGATCTTCGCCTGCTGGGCCGGGACCGTCTGGCAGACCTGCTTGGCCCAGGCGTCCAGCTCCTTGTTGTCCTTCTCCTCGCTGCATCCCGACAGCGCCACCACGAGTACCGCACCGCCGGACAGTGCGGCCGCGAGCTTCTTGTTCACCGGTTTGGCCCCTTCCATGGCTCTCGGCCCCGGAACATACACGCCGACCAGGTGACAACCCAGACTCGATATCCGCTTTACATATATATATGACTGTTTGAGCCAAGAGAGAGAAGGCTCACGGCCAGGGCGCACACACAGCAGGCGGGCGGCCGACGCGTCAACACGCGCCGTCCGCCCGCCCTTTGATCCGCGAGCTCGATCCCGGCTCCTACGAAACCACCGCAGGATCCGTCGACTTGGCCGACTCGTCGGCGTCGCCCTCGTCCCCCATGGCGATGCCGCGCCGCTTGGAGACGTAGACCGCCCCGACGATCACCGCGAGCGCGAGCACCGCGATCGCGATCCGTACGCCGAGGCTCTCGTCCTCGCCGTAACTGAACTGGATCACCGCGGGCGCGATGAGCAGCGCCACCAGGTTCATGACCTTCAGCAGCGGGTTGATCGCGGGTCCCGCGGTGTCCTTGAAGGGGTCGCCGACGGTGTCGCCGATGACGGTCGCCGCATGTGCCTCGCTGCCCTTCCCGCCGTGGTGGCCGTCCTCCACGAGCTTCTTGGCGTTGTCCCAGGCGCCGCCGGAGTTGGCGAGGAACACGGCCATCAGCGTGCCCGTGCCGATAGCGCCGGCGAGGAACGAGCCGAGCGCGCCGACGCCGAGCGTGAACCCGACGAAGACCGGCGCCAGCACCGCGAGCAGTCCGGGCGTGGCCAGCTCCCGCAGAGCGTCCCTGGTGCAGATGTCGACGACCTTGCCGTACTCCGGCGTCTCGCTGTAGTCCATGATCCCGGGCCGCTCCCGGAACTGCCGCCGCACCTCGTAGACCACCGAACCCGCCGACCGCGACACCGCGTTGATCGCCAGCCCCGAGAACAGGAAGACGACCGCCGCGCCCGCGATCAGGCCGACCAGGTTGTTGGGCTGCGAGATGTCCATCATCAGCGTCATCGGCGCGCCGTCCCCGGAGAGCTTCTCGCCGACGTCGCGCGCACCGGTGGTGATGGCGTCGCGGTACGACCCGAAGAGCGCCGACGCCGCCAGCACGGCCGTGGCGATGGCGATGCCCTTGGTGATGGCCTTGGTGGTGTTGCCGACGGCGTCGAGGTCGGTGAGCACCTGAGCTCCGGCCCCCTGCACGTCCCCGGACATCTCGGCGATGCCCTGAGCGTTGTCCGAGACGGGTCCGAAGGTGTCCATCGCGACGATCACGCCGACCGTGGTGAGCAGGCCGGTGCCGGCCAGGGCCACCGCGAACAGCGCCAGCATGATGGACGTGCCGCCGAGCAGGAACGCCCCGTACACGCTCAGGCCGATCAACAGGGCCGTGTAGACGGCCGATTCGAGGCCGATGGAGATTCCGGCGAGGACGACGGTGGCCGGGCCGGTGAGCGAGGACTTGCCGATGTCGCGCACCGGGCGGCGCGTGGTCTCGGTGAAGTAGCCGGTGAGTTGCTGGATGACGGCGGCCAGGAGGATGCCGATCACCACCGCGACGAGGGCGAGGATGCGCGGGTCGCCGCTCTTGCCCTGGATCGCCGCGTCGGTGACGCCGTCGAGGTCGGCGTACTTCCCGGGGAGGTAGACGAACACGGCCACGGCGACCAGCACGAGCGAGATCACCGCGGAGATGAAGAAGCCCCGGTTGATCGCGGACATGCCGCTGCGGTCGGAGCGGCGCGGCGCGACCGCGAAGATGCCGATCATGGCCGTGATCACACCGATGGCGGGCACGAGCAGCGGAAACGCGAGGCCGGCGTCGCCGAAGGCCACCTTGCCGAGGATCAGCGCGGCGACCAGCGTCACGGCGTACGACTCGAAGAGGTCGGCCGCCATGCCCGCGCAGTCGCCGACATTGTCGCCCACGTTGTCGGCGATGGTCGCGGCATTGCGCGGATCGTCCTCCGGGATGCCCTTCTCGACCTTGCCGACCAGGTCGGCGCCGACGTCGGCGGCCTTGGTGAAGATGCCGCCGCCGACCCTCATGAACATCGCGATGAGCGCCGCGCCGAGACCGAAGCCCTCCAGGACCTTCGGCGCGTCGGCCGCGTACACCAGCACCACACAGGAGGCGCCGAGCAGACCGAGCCCCACCGTGAACATGCCGACCACGCCGCCCGTGCGAAATGCGATCTTCATCGCCTTGTGCGAAACGGCGGTGAGATCCTTTTCCGGTTCGCCTTCCGCCGGAGTCGCTTCCCGGGCCGCCGCGGCGACACGCACATTGCTGCGCACGGCGAGCCACATGCCGATATAGCCGGTGCCCGCCGAGAACGCCGCGCCTACCAGGAAGAAGATCGATCGTCCGGCGCGTAGATTCCAGTCGTCCGCGGGCAGCAGCATGAGCAGGAAGAACACCACGACGGCGAATACGCCGAGTGTGCGCAACTGCCGGGTGAGATAGGCGTTGGCGCCCTCCTGGATCGCCGCCGCGATCTTCTTCATGCCGTCGGTGCCCTCGCCCGCCGCGAGCACCTGGCGCAGCAGCACGCCCGCGACCACGAGCGCGGCCAGTGCGACGATCCCGATGACCACCACGAGGAGTCGGTTGCCGTCGGTCAGCACTGCGGCCGCGAAGGTTGTGGAGTGGTCCAACCGATGAGGGGTAGAAAGCCCCGCCATTCGTCCTCCTTGACGCTTGGGCTGAGCTCAAGATGTGGACGGATTGTAGGTACCGGAACCTGATCAAAACAGTGTGCGGTAAACGGAATTTGCCTTCGCACGCAAATCGTCACAGTAATGCCTTCGAAGCATTGTTGTTCGTGAACGAATTCACGAATTCGCGGCAAGATTCACTTCTCCGCGCAAGCAAGATTCACTTCTTCAAGATTCACTTCCTGGGACCACTGTAAGCGCGCCCTCGTACCTGCGCACATGCCGAAGGGCCCCACCGGAGTGGGGCCCTTCGGGTACGTGTCTGTCCAGTGGGGCCGGACGGGTGACGCCGGGGTCAGCCGAGCGCGGTGGCCGGCGGAGCCGTCGGCCAGGTCATACGGATCAGCCCGCCGTGTTCGCCGGCGGTGACCTCCACGTCGTCAACGAGGCCGCTGATGACCGCGAGGCCCATCTCGTCCTCCTCGGCGTCCACGTCGATGTCGCCGGAACCCGGCACCCGGTCACCGGGCGCGATCCTCGGGGCCTCGTCCCCCACCTCGATGGAGAACTGCTTCTCCTCCTCGATGAGCGACACCTTCACCGGTGCGGTGATGCCGCCGCTCTGATGGAGTCCGACGGCACGAGTGCAGGCCTCGCCGACGGCGAGCCTGACCTCGTCGAGCACGGCCTCGTCCACTCCGGACCTGCGCGCCACCGCCGCCGCCACCAGTCGGGCGGTCCTGACGTGCTCGGGCAGCGCGCTGAAGCGGAGTTCAACGGTGGCCATGCATCCCCCTCGGAACTACGGGCGTGCTGTCGGGGGGCCGGGCTGCCGAAAGCCCGGTACCCCGGAGTTCAACTGGGCCGTCCGGGCCACAAGGGCCCGGACGGAGTGGTCAGTCGGTGGCTGCGACCGCTTCGTCGACCGAGGTGTGAATCGGGAACACCTTGGTCAGACCGGTGATGCGGAAGATCTTCAGAATGCGCTCCTGGTTGCACACCAGGCGCAGCGAGCCCTCATGGGCACGCACCCGCTTCAAGCCACCGACCAGCACGCCGAGTCCGGTGGAGTCGAGGAAGTCCACGCCCTCCATATCGACGACAAGGTGGAAATTGCCATCGTTCACCAGCTCGACCAGCTGCTCGCGCAACTTGGGCGCGGTATATACGTCGATTTCGCCACCGACCTCGACGACCGTACGATCGCCGACGGTACGGGTCGACAGGGACAGGTCCACGGATCCTCCAGCACCTTGCTATCGAGCGGTCGTCCCTCGGAACACCTGGGCAGGAGCCCCCGGGACGGTACGCCAGCCGCGATGGCATTCAATCACTTACCGGCAGGCGTGCACGACGCCTTGGCTCCATTGTCCGTCACGCCAGTGACACACTCGGTGCCGATGGCCAAGAATCACCGATCCGATCGACCCTCTGCACAGCCCGCGTCCCGCCTGTCTCCGGGCCAGATCCTGGACCGGCTCGCCCCGGGACCGAGCCGGGCGTCGCGCATCACTCATACGGAGCATGTGCCCCCGCGCGCGGGTCGCCATGCCGTTTGGCCTGACCGGATTCGTTCGGAAGTCATCGCGGCCGTGCAGGCCCGCGGCATCGAGCACCCCTGGGCACACCAGGCCGCCGCCGCCGAGCACGCCCTGGACGGCCAGTCGGTGGTCGTCGCGACCGGCACGGCCTCCGGCAAGTCGCTGGCATACCTCGTGCCGGTCCTGTCGGCCCTCCTGGACGGCTCACAGGCCCCGAACGGCCGCGGCGCCACCGCGCTCTACCTCGCGCCCACCAAGGCCCTGGCAGCGGACCAGTGCCGATCCGTGAAGGAACTTTCACACCCGCTGGGCACCGCGGTACGCCCGGCCGTGTACGACGGCGACACCCCGGTCGAGGCACGCGACTGGATCCGCCAGTACGCCAACTACGTCCTCACCAACCCCGACATGCTGCACCGCGGCATTCTCCCGTCCCACCCGCGCTGGTCCTCCTTCCTGAAATCCCTGAAGTACGTCGTCATCGACGAGTGCCACACCTACCGCGGTGTGTTCGGCTCCCACGTGGCCCAGGTGCTGCGCCGCCTGCGCCGCCTGTGCGCCCGCTACGGCGCCTCCCCCGTCTTCCTGCTGGCCTCCGCGACGGCCGCCGAGCCCTCGGTGGCCGCCGGCCGCCTCACCGGCCTCCCCGTGGTCGAGGTGGCGGACGACGCCTCACCCCGGGGTGAACTGGTGTTCGCCCTCTGGGAGCCCCCGCTCACCGAGATGCGCGGCGAGAAGGGCGCTCCCGTCCGCCGCACCGCCACCGCCGAGACCGCCGACCTGCTCACCGACCTCGCCGTCCAGGGCGTCCGCACGGTCGCCTTCGTCCGCTCCCGGCGCGGCGCCGAGCTGATCTCCCTCATCGCCCAGGAGCGCCTCGCCGAGGTCGACCGCTCGCTGGCCCGGCGTGTCGCGGCCTACCGGGGCGGCTACCTCCCCGAGGAACGCCGCGCCCTCGAACAGGCGCTGCATTCCGGCGAACTCCTCGGCCTGGCCGCCACGACCGCCCTCGAACTCGGCATCGACGTCTCCGGCCTGGACGCCGTCCTCATCGCCGGATACCCGGGCACCCGCGCCTCACTGTGGCAGCAGGCGGGACGGGCGGGACGGTCAGGACAGGGCGCGCTGGCCGTGCTGATCGCCCGCGACGACCCGCTGGACACCTTCCTCGTCCACCACCCGGAGGCCCTGTTCGACCGCCCGGTGGAATCGACCGTCCTCGACCCCGACAACCCCTACGTCCTCGCCCCGCACCTGTGCGCGGCCGCCGCCGAAATCCCCCTCACCGAGGACGACCTGGCGCTCTTCGGACCCGAGACCGAGACCCTGCTCCCTCAACTGGAGGCCGCGAAGCTGCTGCGCCGCCGCACGAAGGCCTGGCACTGGACCCGCCGCGAGCGTGCCGCCGACCTCACCGACATCCGCGGCGGGGGCGGCCGGCCGGTCCAGATCGTGGAGTCCGGCACCGGCCGGCTGCTCGGCACGGTCGACGAGGGTGCCGCGCACTCGACCGTCCACGAGGGAGCGGTCCATCTGCACCAGGGCCGCACCTACCTGGTGCGGTCGCTGGACCTGGAGGACTCGGTGGCTCTCGTCGAGGAGGCCGGCCCGCCGTATTCGACGGTCGCCCGCGACACGACAGCGATCACCGTCCTGGAGACGGACGTCGAAATTTTGTGGGGCGACGGCCGGTTGTGCTATGGCTCCGTCGAAGTCACCAACCAGGTGGTCTCCTTCCTGCGTCGACGCGTCATCACCGGTGAAGTACTGGGCGAGTCGAAGCTCGACCTCCCTCCTCGTACGCTGCGCACCCGTGCCGTGTGGTGGACGGTCACCGAGGACCAACTGGACGCCGCCCGCATCAACCCCGAGATCCTCGGCGGAGCCCTGCACGCCGCGGAACACGCGTCGATCGGCATGCTGCCCCTCTTCGCCACCTGCGACCGCTGGGACATCGGGGGCGTCTCGATC
Organism: Streptomyces sp. ID05-39B; assembly: GCF_033794725.1. Taxonomy (NCBI): domain Bacteria; kingdom Bacillati; phylum Actinomycetota; class Actinomycetes; order Kitasatosporales; family Streptomycetaceae; genus Streptomyces; species Streptomyces sp. ID05-39B. The sequence goes on from NZ_JARGEF010000033.1 coordinate 14,866, forward strand.
CCCCTGCACCCCGACACCCTCCTCCCCACGGTCTTCGTCTACGACGGCCATCCCGGCGGCGCGGGCTTCGCGGAACGCGCCTTCCACACGGCTGGCTCCTGGCTGACCGCCACCCGTCAGGCCATCGCCTCCTGCGAGTGCGAGGCCGGCTGCCCGTCCTGCATCCAGTCCCCCAAGTGCGGCAACGGCAACGACCCCTTGCACAAGAGAGGCGCGATCAGGCTCCTCACCGAGTTGCTGCGGGGGGCGCCGGAGGAGGACGACGGCATGGCGGCGGGCGTCGGGACGGTGGACGCGGGGGAGTCGGAGGAGCGGAGGAAGTAGGCGGAGGAAGTAGAGGGCTGAAGGTGGCGGGAGATGCGCAGCAGGAGGCTGCGAGGGCGCAGGAGCGGGTGTTGGGGGAAGACCGGGCCCCCCGGGTGCTGGAGGGGCACTGTGGGGCTCTGGGGACGTGGCAAGCGGCTTACAGGGATGCGGTCCGGCCGGGGCGCCGGGTCGTCCCGGGAAAACCTGGCCAACGGGTCGACGGCGAGGACCAGCTGGGGCAGGAAGGGGCCGCCCGCCCCAGGTGAGCCATAGGCGGGCGAGGCTCCGCAAACGCTTGGCCCTGGGCTCGGCTGACGGAGAGGCGACCCCGGTCAGCCGCCCGTCTCCGGCACCGCCGATGGTGCGTCCGCCACCACCGGTGGCATCGGTGCCGCCGGTCCAGCAGGCCCAGCCCGTGCCCTCACCTCGACCGTGAACGGTCCTCGCCCGGCCGCGGCCGTCACGTCCGACACCTCCCCCACGACCACGCACCGCACCAGCCGTGCACCCTGCGCCCGAGCCAGCCGGTCCGCACGGGCGCAGGCCGCCTCGCCACCGTCCGTCCAGTGGTCCGCGGCGGCGAGTGCCGCGAGGTCGGCGCCACCGGCGGCCCGGTGCCGCGCCAGGACGGCCTGTCCGAGGGCGAGCGCGGCTCCGAAGACCACACACATCACGGCGATCACAGCGAGGGTCCAGACAGTCGCGGACCCTCGGTCGGCCTGACACCGGCTCCGGTACCGGCTCACGAGGCCGTCCCGCCGGCGGCCGAGCCCCGCACGCCGGGCCGGCCGCGCACGCACCACACCTCCCCAACGCCCACGAACCCTCATGGCCCCGACTCCTGTCCAGCCGCAACCCCACCGCCCCCGTCCTCCACGCTCCCGACGTCCTCCTCCGCCGCCGCCACGGCCTCCTCCCGCACCTCGAAAGGCAGCCCGCTCAGAATCGGTGCCTCGGCCACGACCACCACCCTGACCTGATCGCCCTCCCTGGTGACCGTCACCCGCGCCCCACGCGGTGCCGTCGCCCGCGCGACCTCCACGACCGCGTCTGCCGGGTCCTGCCGGGCGGCGGCGCGGGCGCCGGCCCTGGCCGCGTCCACGCACTGGATCTGGGCGGTCATGACCAGCAACCCCCACACCAGGGCCATCGCGAACGCCACCAGCACCGGCAGCACCACGGCCGCCTCCGCCGTCACGAACCCTCGGTCCGCGCCTCGCGCCCGGCCCCAGTCACGTCCCCGCACTGAGCGCCCGCTTCACGATGCCCTGCAACTCCGCCGCGACCGCCCCGCTCGTCACGACCTGGTAGAGCGCCACGGCGAAGGCCACCGCCGCAACGATTCCCATCGCGTATTCGGAGGTCACCATCCCCGCGTCCCTCCGCCCCGCCCGCACACGCACCCGACAAACCAGGAAACGCAACCTCGCTCGTACCGCCTTGCTCATGTCGACCCCCGTGAGTCTCGATCCCATCGCCCGCACCGGTCCCGCTGACCGGCCGGACTGCTTGACCTGCTTGATCTGTCTGGCTGCCTGGCCTGCCTGGCCTGCCTGGCTTGTCCTGTCTGACCTGTCTGGGACTTGCTCGCCTGTCGAAACCGTCTGCCGGCTGTCCGGTCAGACATCCCTCACAGCCCACCCCCTTCCAGCGCCCCGCCGGCCAGCCCGATCACGACGGGCACGATGCCCACCGCGATGAAGGCAGGCAGAAAACACAGCCCTACCGGTGCGGCGATCAGGACTGCCGCCCGTCTGGCCCGAGTTGTGCCGGTGCGGGCCCAGTCGGCGCGGGCGTCGGCCGCGATCCGGGCCACCGGCACCGCCGCCGGGAGACCGGACACGTCAGCCCTCTCCAGCAGGCGGGCCAGCGCGCCCGCCCCGCGCACCGAGGCCAACGTCCGCCAGGCGTCGAAGGGTTCGCCACCCAGCCGCACCTCGGCGGCACCGCGCGCCAAGGCCCCTCCGACGGGACCGTCCAGCGCCTCACCCACGGCCTGTGCCGCGATCACCGGCCCCGCGCCCGCCGCGATGCACGCGGCCAGCAGATCGGCCGCGAGCGGAAGCTGCCGGGCCGCGGCCCGCGCGTCGGCCTCGCTCATCGCGTCCGTCGCCTGCTGTCTGCGACGCCACCACCACAGCGCCGCCACCCCTGCCAGCCCCAGGCCGAGCCCGACAACTCCACCGCCGACCGTCCACCCGGCGCACACCACCGCCGCCTCGGGCAGCCACCTCCGCAGGACTTCCCGCACCCGCGGTCGCGAGATGTCCGCTTTCACCGGCCTGGCCAGCACCTCGGAGAGTCGCTGCCTCGCGCGCCGCCGACGCCGCACCGTGTCCAGCCACCGCGCCACCGATCCCAGGGCCACCACGATCCCCATGGCCGCCCCCAGCCTGTGGACAACTTCCGCACTCATGCCGCCTCCTACTCCCTCACTCGCCCTGCACCCGTCTCAGTCGGCCGAATCGCCTCACACCCCCTCCGCACCTCGCACGATCCGCAGCGCCCACCACATCCCCAGCCCCTCCAGCACCCCGCCGACGAACAGGCAGCCCAGACCGGCCCCGGTGTGCAGCAGGACGTGCAGCGGGTCCGCGCCGAGCGCGGTGCCCAGGAGGAGCCCCAGGACCGGCAGGCCGGCGAGCATCACCGCCGTGGAGCGCGCTCCCGCCAACTGGGCGCGCAGATCAGCACGTTGATCTCGCTCGGCGCGAAGTGCACCTTCGAGGCGATCGAGTCCGGCAGCGAGTCCGGCGCCCTGGTCGACGGCCACCCGCCAGCACGCCGCGAGCCCCGACAAGCCGCCGGCCCCCGGCTGTCGTGCCGCACCTACCAGAGCGCCGGGTACGTCTCCTCCGAACCGGGCGGCAGCCAGCACAGCCGCCTGGGCCTCGCCGAGCCCTCCCGAATCGCGTGCTGCGCGCTGCAAGGCCTCGCCGGGTTGCCTCCCCGAACGCACCTCCCCGGCGAGCGACGCACACAGCGCGATCACCGCGTCAGCCCGGCGCTCGCCCGCCCGCCGTGCCGAGCGCGCCCGCCGCATCCGGCGCAGCAGGGGTACTCCGGCCGCCCCCGCGGCGACCGGCAGGACCGAGCTGCCCAGCACACCCACCACCAGTCCGACGACCGGTGACCACCATTCGGGCCGCCATCGCGCACGCAGGCGCCGCAGGTCGTGTGTCAGGTCCTGCCAGGACGGTGGCCCGCTGCCTGCCACCGCGCCCCCGGCCAGCAGCAACTGTGCCCGCCGGACCGCCGAGTACGGTCCGCCCCACAGCAGTACCGCCACGCCGGCACAGGCAACGGCGGCGTTCATCGGCCCTTCACCCACCACACCGGTCACGCCCATGGTTCGCTCCTCTCACTTCGCAGCAACTCCCTCAGCCGCTCCCAGCCGCGCTCGTACACGAACGCGTCCGCCTGCCACCTCAGCGCCGGGACGGTCCGCACCAAGCCCGACGGGTCCCGCTCCAGCACATGCACCTCGGCGATCCGTCGCCGTCCGGCCGGATCGCGCACGAGGTGCAGGACCACGGACAGCGCGGCCGCCAACTGGCTGTGCAGAGCGGCCCGGTCGAGCCCGGCCGCCGTGCCGAGCGCTTCCAGCCTGGCCGGGACGTCGGCCGCGGCGTTGGCGTGGACGGTCCCGCACCCGCCTTCGTGACCGGTGTTGAGCGCGGCCAGCAGGTGGACGACCTCAGGCCCTCGCACCTCGCCCACGACCAGCCGGTCCGGCCGCATCCTCAACGCCTGCCGCACAAGGTCCTCGAGCGTGACCAGACCGGCGCCCTCCTGGTTGGCGGGCCTGGTCTCCAGCCGGACGACGTGCGGATGATCCGGGCGCAGTTCCGCCGAGTCCTCCGCCAGCACGATCCGCTCCCCCGCCCCGACCAGCCCCAGAAGGGCGCTGAGCAGCGTGGTCTTACCGCTGCCGGTGCCCCCACTGATCAGGAACGACAGGCGGGCCCGCAGCAGTTCTCGCAGCACCTTGTCCCCGCCCGGCGGCACGGTGCCCGCCGCCATGAGCTCGTCGAGGGTGAATGCCCGCGGCCGTACCACTCGCAGCGCCAGGCAGGTGCAGCCGACGGCCACCGGGGGCAGCACCGCGTGCAGCCTGGTTCCGTCCGGCAGCCGGGCGTCGGCCCAGGGCCGGGCGTCGTCCAGGCGCCGACCGGCCACCGCGGCCAGGCGCTGGGCGAGGCGCCGTACGGCTGCCGCGTCCGGGAAGGCCACGGCGGTCAGCTCCAGGCCGCCGCCGCGGTCGACCCAGACCCGGTCGGGGGCCGAGACCAGTACGTCGGTCACCGACGGGTCGGCGAGCAGCGGCTCCAGCGGTCCGCTGCCGACCAGCTCGGAGCGCAACTGCTCGGCCGCTCCGAGGACTTCCGCGTCCCCGAGCACGCGTCCCTGTTCCCGCAGCGCCTGGGCCACGCGTGCCGGTGTCGGTTCCGCGCCGCTCTCGGCGAGCCACTGCCGTACGCCGTCGAGGAGTGCGCCCGATCCTGGCGGCCGGTCGAGCCGGGGCGCCGTGCTCATGCGGTGCCCGCCTCGGTCATGGACCGCTCCCAGAACTCCTTGCAGAAGCGGGCGAGCGGTCCCCGCGCGGACGCGCCGGGCGGGGCTTTGCCGCCGTCGGGGCGCAGCAGACCCGACTCGACGGGCACCTCGCCGACCAGGGGCAGTCCGAGGAGCCGGGCCACCTCACGGTCGTCGAGCCCAGGGGCGTACGGGCCGCGTACCGCCACCCTCAGGTCGCGCAGGACCATGCCGACGGCGGAGGCCATCCGTCCGGACGCGGCGACGGCGCGCAGTTCGGCGGGGACCACGAGCAGCCCGACGTCGAGCTGGGCGAGGACCTCGGCGATCCCGTCGTCGATGCGGCGAGGAAGGTCGACGATCACGGTGCCACCGCGGCGCCGTGCTGCGGCGAGCACCGCACGCACGGCCTGTGGCGGGATGGCGACGCAGTCGCCGCGGTCCCAGCTGAGTAACCGCAGTCGATGCAGTTCGGGCAGCGACTCCTCCAGGGCACCGCCGCCGACGCGTCCGCGTGAGGCGGCGAACGCGGGCCAGCGCAGGCCTTCGACGGTCTCGCCGCCGAGGAGCACGTCGAGTCCGCCGCCCAGGGGATCCGCGTCCACAAGCAGGGTGCGCAGTCCCTCACGCGCGGAGGTGACGGCGAGGGCGCACGCGAGCGTGGACGCTCCGGCCCCACCGCGCCCGCCGACGACTCCGACGGTGAGGGCCGGACGTCCGACTCCCTCGGCGACGTCGGCGATCCGGTCGACGAGCCACTGCTCACCGTCGGGCAGCACCAGGACGTGGTCGGCACCGATCTCGACGGCCCGGCGCCAGACTCCCGAGTCGTCCTGGTCGCGTCCGACGAGGACCACTCCGCGGCGACGTGCGGCACCGCGGACACGGCGGGCGGCGTCGTCGCCGACCAGGACGAGCGGTGCGGACTCCCAGCCGCCCCGCTGTGCGGGCACCGAGTGGTGCACCTCGGGTGTGGCACCGGCGGCGGCGCACAGCCGCAGCAGGTCGTCGAGGAGCACCGCGTCCTCAGTGACGATCAGCGGCCTGCCCTGCCGCCCTCCGGCGGCGTGCGGCGGGTCGTGTGTGACGGTTCCGGTCACGGTTTCCATCCCCCTTCGCCGCGTGGCACGCAGTCCTCTGCGGCCCCGCGATTCCCTTACGTGTGAAGAACCGGCTCCCGGTCTCCATATGCGCTTCCGACGGAAACCGACTCGGGTGACCGGCAAACAGAACCGGTCCCGAACTCGGCACGAGCGAACGTGTGGGAATCACGGTGCAGCGAACCCGGAAATCGTGTGGATCTTGGTGGATAACTGTGGACGCGTGGGGAGTTGTGAATATCGTCATCACCCGTACAGGTGAGCCCTGTCCGTCCTGTGTGCGACGCCCGCAGGGCAGTCCGACGACTACACCCCGTGACGAGCTGCGGGCATGCCGAAGAGGCGACCTCAGTCGCCCAGGCACGGCACCACGGCCACGCAGAATGGGGGAAAACGCGTCCGGACATGCGACGACCCCCGCCGGGGGGGAGAGCGGGGGTCGTCTTCCACGGCCGACTCGGGGGGGGAGGAGTCGGACCGGGTTAGCACGGTCGCGAACGATCCGTGACTTCCATGGTGTACCCGAGAGCCTTCTCAGGCAAACCCACACGCCGTCCTTACGCCGAATGAGCTGCCCCTATGCTCAAGGGTGTGGAAAACCACTCCTTGCCCCGCACAGCGGCCTTCTTCGACCTGGACAAGACGGTCATTGCGAAGTCGAGCACGCTCACCTTCAGCAAGTCCTTCTACCAAGGCGGGCTGATCAACCGCAGGGCGGCCCTGCGCACCGCATACGCCCAGTTCGTCTTCCTCGTCGGCGGTATGGACCACGATCAGATGGAGCGGACTCGCGAGTACCTCTCCGCGATGGTCCGCGGCTGGAACGTCCAGCAGGTGAAGGAGATCGTCGCCGAGACCCTTCACGACCTGATCGACCCGCTCATCTACGACGAGGCGGCCTCCCTCATCGAGGAACACCACACCGCCGGCCGCGACGTCGTGATCGTGTCCACGTCGGGTGCGGAGGTCGTCGAGCCGATCGGCGAACTGCTCGGCGCGGACCGCGTGGTGGCCACCCGGATGGTCGTGGGCGAGGACGGCTGCTTCACCGGCGAGGTGGAGTACTACGCGTACGGCCCGACCAAGGCCGAGGCGGTCAGGGAGCTGGCGGAGTCCGAGGGGTACGACCTCTCGCGCTGTTACGCCTACAGCGACTCGGCGACCGATCTGCCGATGCTGGAGGTGGTCGGCCATCCGCACGCCGTGAACCCGGACCGCACGCTGCGCCGAGAGGCAGTCGCCCGCGGGTGGCCGATTCTGGACTTCCACCGCCCGGTGCGGCTCAAGCAGCGGATTCCGAGGTTCTCGGTCCCGCCCCGTCCGGCGCTCGTCGCCATGGCGGCGGTAGGCGCTGCGGCGGCCACGGCGGGCCTCGTCTGGTACGCCAGCCGGCGGCGGGCGGCGACCGCCTGAGTCGCGCTCCCACCCCACCTGCGCCGTTTCCCACCTGTTTGAGAGTAAAAGTAAAAAACCGGCGCCAGCACTTCCGCTTACCCGGGTCCTGGAGTACAAAGGATTTAACGGCCCGCGAGACCAAGGACATCCGAGAGGATTACCTGAATACCGCATTTGGCCCACGGACCGAAGCATGAGCATCGAGCACCCACGCGACGTCGACCCGTCGATTACGGGCCAGCCGCACCAGGTGACGGGCGAAGTTCCCGACCTGATGGGCATATATCGAGGACGCTTGGTAACCCGGTGAGCATGCCAGCGGCGGTACGAGAACTCGTACCGCCGCAACCCTGTTCAGGCTCCCTTCGGGGAGCCTTCTTCCGTTACGCCGCCCCGCGCTGGAGCGCCTCGCACACCGCTGTCGACTCGCGGGCCCCCAGTTCGACCGCCCTGCCGCAGTGGGCGATCCAGGCCGCCATGCCCTCCGGGGTGCCGGAGACATAGCCGTCGAGAGCCGCGAGGTAGGCCGCCCGGCCAAGTTCCGCGTGGCCCACTTCGGCGGGGCAGACCGACTTGGGGTCGAGGCCGCTGCCGATCAGGACGATGCGCTGCGCGGCACGCGCCACCAGGCCGTTGTGCGAGACGAAGGGACGCAGGGCGAGAAGCTCGCCGTGCACGACGGCGGCCGTGACCAGGGCGGGGGCGGAACTTCCCGTGACGATCAGCTCGGACAGCCCCTCCAGCCGGCCGGAGACCTCGTCCGCGCTCGGCGGCGGCAGCTCGACGAGCGGCTCGTCGACCGCCTCTCCGGCCTGCCGCGGCCGGCCCACCTCGTCGCCGTCCGTCGCGGCGGCCACCAGGTGGAGCCGTGCCAGCACACGCAGGGGCGACTGCCGCCAGATGGACAGCAACTGGCCCGCCTCGGCGGTCAGCCGCAGGGCCGCGCCGACGACACGCGCCTCGTCGTCGGCACCGAAGTCGCTGCGCCGACGCACCTCCTCCAGGGCCCAGTCCGCCCCGGACAGCGCCGCGGAGCCGCGGGAGCCGCGCAGGGCGGCCTCGGAGGTGATCGCGGTGCTGCGGCGTCGCATGATGCGGTGCCCGTAGACCCGGTCCACGGCCTTGCGCACGGTTTCGACGGAGTCGGCCACCCCGGGCAGCGATCCCAGGGCTGCGAGCGGATCGGCGGTAGCGCCTGTCGTACTCATGAGTACGACACTACGCAACGGAGCCGCGGACCCCACGAAGGAGTGGTCTTCTTCACGCGCGTGCGCCGAGCAGCCCGTTCGTCGCACTACGCTTGCTGAACATGAAAACTGCTTTCGTTGGGAAGGGCGGCAGCGGCAAGACCACCCTGTCGTCCCTGTTCATCCGCCATCTCGCGACCGTCGGCGTGCCGGTGATGGCGATCGACGCGGACATCAACCAACACCTGGGCGCGGCCCTCGGACTCGACGAGGCCGAGGCCGCCGCACTGCCCGCGATGGGCGACCGGCTGGCGCTGATCAAGGAGTATCTGCGCGGCACCAACCCCCGCATCGCCTCCGCCGAGACGATGATCAAGACGACCCCGCCCGGCGAGGGCTCGCGGCTGCTGCGGGTGTCGGAGGACAACCCGGTGTACGAGGCCTGCGCACGGCCGGTGGAACTCGACGGTGGCGCCGTCCGTTTGATGGTCACGGGCCCCTTCACGGACGCCGACCTCGGGGTCGCCTGCTACCACTCCAAGACGGGAGCGGTGGAGCTGTGCCTGAACCACCTGGTGGACGGCCGCGACGAGTACGTGGTGGTCGACATGACAGCGGGCTCGGACTCCTTCGCCTCCGGCATGTTCACCCGCTTCGACATCACGTTCCTCGTCGCCGAGCCGACCCGGAAGGGGGTCTCCGTCTACCGCCAGTACAAGGAGTACGCCCGTGACTACGGCGTCGAGCTCAAGGTCGTCGGCAACAAGGTGCAGGGGCAGGACGACCTCGACTTCCTCCGCGCCGAGGTGGGGGACGACCTGCTCGTGACGGTCGGGCACTCGGACTGGGTGCGCTCCATGGAGAAGGGCCGGCCGCCCCGGTTCGACTCCCTGGAGGACACCAACCGCCGCGCCCTCGACCTGCTGCGGACTGCCGCCGACTCGGCGTACGAGCGGCGCGACCGGGAGCGCTACACGCGCCAGACGGTTCACTTCCACCTGAAGAACGCCCAGTCGTGGGGGAACGAGCGCACCGGGGCTGACCTGGCCGCGCAGGTCGACCCCGGTTTCGTCCTCGGCGAGAGCATGACCGCCTCGGTGTGACGGTCGCGCGGGCCTGCCCCGCGCGACAGCCGCCACCTACGACCGACCGCTACCGCTTGACCGCCGGCGCCCCGGGTACGCCCTTCGGGGCCGGGGCCGGGCTGCCGGAGAGGAAGGACGTCCAGCCCTGCTTCGGGGCCTCGCCGACTCCGAGGCCGCGCAGTTTGGCCAGGGTCTGCGGATCCTGGGCGTCCAGCCAGTCCGCGAGCTGCCGGAAGGAGACGCAGCGCACCTCTTCCTTGGTGCACACGGTCTCCACGACCTCCTCGATGGCGCGCATGTACGTGCCGCCGTTCCAGGACTCGAAGTGGTTGCCGATGATCAGCGGTGCGCGGTTGCCGTCATAGGCCCGCTGAAAGCCCCTGAGCAGGCCGTCACGCATCTGGTCGCCCCAGTACTCGTGTTTGGCGGGGTCGCCCTGGGTCGCGGTGCCGGACTGGTTGACCATGAAGTTGTAGTCCATGGTGAGTTGCTCGAAGGAGTGGCCCGGGAAGGGCACGAGCTGCATGGACAGATCCCACAGGCCTTCCTTCTTGCCGGGCCAGACCTGGTTGTTGACACCACTGGTGTCGTAGCGGAAGCCCAGTTCCCGGCCGGCCTTACGGAAGTTCTCCTGGCCCTCCAGGCAGGGGGTGCGGGCGCCGATGAGTTCCTTGTCGTAGTCGAAGGGCAGCGGGGCCGCCTTCGCCATGCCGGTGTTGGTCTTCCAGGTCTTCACGAACTGCTTGGCCTGGGCGATCTCCTCCTTCCACTCCTCGACCGACCACTCGCCGACACCACCGCCCTTGCCACAGAAGTGTCCGTTGAAGTGGGTGCCGACCTCGTTGCCCTCGAGCCACGCCTGGCGCAGTTGCTTCACGGTGTCGGCGATGCCCTGCTCGTCGTTGAAGCCGATGTCGGAGCGGCCCGGCGAGTGCTGGGGGGGCTTGTAGAGGTCGCGTTTGTGCTCCGGCAGCAGGTACACGCCGCTGAGGAAGTAGGTCATGGTGGCGTTGTTCTCCTTGGCCACCTTGCGGAAGTGGGAGAACAGCCGCTGGCTGTCCTCGCCCGCGCCGTCCCACGAGAAGACGACGAACTGCGGCGGCTTCTGCCCCGGCTTCAGGCGCTCAGGCCTGGGCAGGTGGGGCTGGGCCCCGGTGAACGCGGTGGAGCCGTCGCCGATGAGGCGGACGGCGCTCTTGGGAGCCGGGGCCGCCGGCTCCGCCTTCCGAAGCCCCGACACCCCTCCTTCAGAACCCTGGGAACCACCGGTTCCCGTAGCGCAGCCGGCGAGCGATGCGGCGACCGCCGTGGCGATCACGGCGCCCGTGGCGATCCTCTGGGTGGCGGCCATGTTCCGCCCACCTTCTTCCTTCTCCGGGCCAACAACGGCGCCGCCAACGTCACACAGGACCCGAAAAGGAATTAATACGACAAGCCGATGAAATGCCCACTTCACTCATCGGGGTGATCGATTGACCTATTTGCCCGAAACATCCATGCTTAGCCTTTACTCTGCATTACGATTCGTTTACTGAGAGTTGATCCATCCCGCCGCTGTACGCCCGTGACCCACGGCCGCAAGATGCGACCGCGCAGCCCCGGAGGAGACGGGAAACATGTCAGCCTGCGTCCCCACTCGTACGACGGACTCGCCGCACGCCGAGCGCGTCCACCGACCCCACAGTCCCCCGCGCGCCCCGCACCGCCGCTTCCGCGTCGCCGGCGCCGATGTGTCCGCCTCGATCGCGGTCTTCCTCATCGCCCTGCCCCTGTCGCTGGGCATCGCCCTCGCCACCGGTGCACCTCTCCAGGCGGGCCTCGTCGCCGCCGCCGTGGGCGGGCTCGTCGCCGGACGGCTCGGCGGCTCGCCCCTCCAGGTCAGCGGGCCCGCCGCGGGCCTGACCGTCGTCACCGCCGACCTCATCCACCGCTACGGCTGGCGCACGACCTGCGCCATCACTGTCCTGGCCGGGCTCGTCCAACTCGGTCTCGGCTGCCTGCGCGTGGCTCGCAGCGCGCTCGCCGTCAGCCCCGCCATCGTGCACGGCATGCTCGCGGGTATCGGCGTCACCATCGCCGTCGCCCAGATGCACATCGTCCTCGGCGGCAGCCCGCAAAGCGCCGTCCTCGACAACCTCCGCTCCCTGCCCGCCCAGTTGGCCGATCTGCACCCCGCCGCGGTGGCCGTCAGCGCCCTCACCCTGATCCTGCTGCTGCTCTGGCCTCGCCTGCCCGGCCGCATGGGCCGCCTGTTGCGCAAGGTGCCCGCCGCCCTCGTCGCCGTCACCGGGGCCACCGCGACCGCCGTGTTCGCCGGGCTGACCCAGCCCAGGGTCGAGCTGCCGTCCTGGAGCAGTCATGCCCTCGCCGGGCTGCCCGAGGGCCCGATGCTCGGCCTCGTCGCCGCTGTCCTCACCGTCACGCTGGTGTGCAGCGTGCAGTCTCTGCTCGGCGCGGTCGCCGTCGACAAGCTGATCGCCGCCCGCCCCGGTCTGCCGGCCCAGGTCAGCCGCTCCGACCTCGACCGGGAACTCCTCGGGCAGGGCGCCACCAACATGGTCTCCGGCGCGCTGGGCGGACTGCCCGTCGCGGGAGTGGCGGTGCGCAGTGCCGCGAATGTGCAAGCCGGGGCCGTCAGCAGGAACTCCACGATGCTGCACGGCGTTCTCGTAGTGGTCGCCGCGCTGTTGATGGTCCCGGTCCTGGAGCTGATCCCGCTCGCCTCGCTCGCAGCCCTGGTCATGGCCGTCGGCATCCAGATGGTGTCCCTGCACCACATTCGCACGGTGACCCGCCACCGAGAGGTGCCGGTGTACGCCGTCACCACCCTCGGCGTGGTCTTCCTCGGCGTCCTGGAGGGCGTCACTCTGGGGATCGCCGTGGCCGTCGCCGTCTCCATGCACCGCCTCGCCCGCACCCGCATCACCCACGACGAGAAGGAAGGAGTCCATCACGTACATGTACGAGGGCAGTTGACGTTCCTGGCGGTGCCACGCCTCAGCCGCGCCCTGCATCACGTGCCACACGGCTCCTGTGTCGTCGTCGAGTTGGACGGTTCCTTCATGGACCATGCGGCATACGAGACACTGCAGGACTGGCAGAGAACGCACACCGCACAGGGCGGCTCCGTCGAGCTGACCGGCCGCCGCGCCGGCACGGGGACCGACGCCGGCAGCGGCACCGGCTCCGGTGGCGAGGGCGTCGTGCCTGCCACCTTCACCGTCCAAACCGTCGTCCCCGTCAACGGCGCGGCGGACAACCCCCTCGCCGGCTGCCGTTGCCGACCCTGGACACCCTGGCGCAACCACCAGTGCGACAGCCCTCCGCCGGCAGCGCCGCACGGCGGTCGTGCCGCGGAGCACCAGGCGGGGCCGCCGAAGGAGCCGTCCGGCGCGGAACCAGGCGGACGCACCGGCCCTGCCCTCGCGCAGGCTGCCGAGTCGGCCGTCGCGAGCGGGCCCGCCAGGTCCGCCGCAGTCTCGGCGCCCACCGAGCCCACCACGCACACCGAACCGGTCCAGCAGGCCGAACAGACGGACACGACCGAGACGAGCGAATCGACCGGTCCCCGCGAGCGCGCCGAGTCCACCGGTGCCACCTCCGCCGCAGGCGCCGGGCCGAGTGGGCGTCAACTGGTCAGGGGGATCAGCGCGTTCCAGCGCAACACCGCGCCGCTGGTGCGGGGGGAACTGGCGCGGCTGGCGCGGGAGGGACAGCAGCCGTCCCAGCTGTTCCTCACCTGCGCCGACTCGCGGCTGGTCACGTCGATGATCACCTCCAGCGGTCCCGGGGACCTGTTCGTAGTCCGCAATGTGGGCAACCTTGTGCCGCCGCCCGGCGAGGAGAGCAGGGACGACTCGGTCGCGGCCGCGATCGAGTACGCGGTGGACGTGCTGAAGGTGCGGTCCATCACGGTCTGCGGGCACTCCGGATGTGGGGCCATGCAAGCGCTGTTCGACGCCGAACCGGGGGGTGCGCAGACGCCGTTGAAGCGGTGGCTCCGGCACGGGCTGCCGAGTCTGGAGCGGATGGCCGACCCCGGGCGGCCCTGGGCGCGACTGGCCGGGCGGACGGCGGCCGACGCGGTCGAGCAGCTCTGCCTGACCAATGTGGTCGAGCAGTTGGATCATCTGCGGGCCTACACGTCGGTGGCTCGGGCGCTGGGGGCCGGGGAGCTCGAACTGCACGGGATGTACTTCCACGTGGGCGAGGCCCAGGCGTATCTGCTGAGCGAGGCCGGTGAGGGCAAGGGTGAGGTGTTCGACCATGTGGGGGTGGCGGATCTGAGCGCGTGAGGGATAGCGGCGGGCCCGCTCCGGGCCCGCCCCGAGCCCCGGAGCAGGCCCGGACGTCTCCCCTGCGCCTCTCCTGAATGTGAGAGCCGCTACACCAACTGAACTCTGCCTGGTCGGGGTCCGTGGATACGGATGAATCCGGGCCACAGAAAGGGTGCCGAACCGCACGGCTCCGACAGGTCTAAACCAATTTCCTGTCGGCCCTTGTCACCGACCTCCGGGTCTGATGAGCTGTGACTCCGGGACACAACGGACACCCTTGGAAAGGGAGATGTCGTGAGCAACGAAAGCCTGGCCAACCTGCTGAGGGAGGGGAGGGTCGGATGAGCGAGAATTCCTCCCTTTCCAACCTGCTTAAGGAAGAACGCAGGTTCGAGCCGCCCGCCGACCTGGCCGCGAACGCCAACGTCACGGCGGAGGCGTACGAGCAGGCCAAGGCTGACAGGCTCGGCTTCTGGGCCGAGCAGGCCCGCCGGCTGGCCTGGGCCAAGGAGCCGACCGAGACACTGGACTGGTCGAACCCGCCGTTCGCCAAGTGGTTCAAGGACGGCGAGCTGAACGTCGCGTACAACTGCGTGGACCGGCACGTGGAGGCCGGGAACGGCGACCGCGTGGCGATCCACTTCGAGGGCGAGCCGGGCGACAGCCGCGCCATCACCTACGCCGAGCTGAAGGACGAGGTCTCCAAGGCGGCCAACGCCCTGCTGGAGCTGGGCGTGCGCAAGGGCGACCGGGTCGCCGTCTACATGCCGATGATCCCCGAGACGGCCGTCGCGATGCTGGCGTGTGCCCGGATCGGTGCCGCGCACTCCGTGGTCTTCGGCGGCTTCTCGGCGGACGCGCTCGCCACGCGCATCCAGGACGCCGACGCCAAGGTCGTCATCACCTCGGACGGCGGGTACCGGCGCGGAAAGCCGTCGGCGCTGAAGCCGGCCGTCGACGACGCGGTCGCGCGCGTGGACAACGTCGAGCACGTCCTCGTGGTCCGGCGTACCGGCCAGGAGGTCGCCTGGGACGACAGCCGTGACGTGTGGTGGCACGAGATCGTCGAGCGGCAGCCGGCCGAGCACACGCCCGAGGCGTTCGAGGCCGAGCACCCGCTGTTCATCCTCTACACCTCCGGTACGACGGGGAAGCCGAAGGGCATCCTGCACACCTCCGGCGGCTACCTCACCCAGACCGCGTACACCCACCACGCCGTGTTCGACCTCAAGCCCGAGACCGACGTGTACTGGTGCACCGCCGACGTCGGCTGGGTCACCGGCCACTCGTACATCGTGTACGGGCCGCTGGCGAACGGCGCGACGCAGGTCATGTACGAGGGCACCCCCGACACCCCGCACCAGGGCCGGTTCTGGGAGATCGTGCAGAAGTACGGGGTGACGATCCTGTACACGGCGCCGACCGCGATCCGTACGTTCATGAAGTGGGGCGACGACATCCCCGCGAAGTTCGACCTCTCCAGCCTCCGGATCCTGGGGTCCGTCGGGGAGCCGATCAACCCCGAGGCCTGGATCTGGTACCGCAAGCACATCGGCGCGGACCGCACGCCCGTCGTCGACACCTGGTGGCAGACCGAGACCGGCGCGATGATGATCTCGCCGCTGCCGGGAGTCACCGCGGCCAAGCCCGGTTCCGCCCAGACGCCGCTGCCCGGCATCTGCGCCACCGTCGTCGACGACGAGGCGAACGAGGTGCCCGACGGCGGAGGCGGCTACCTCGTCCTGACCGAGCCGTGGCCGTCCATGCTGCGCACCATCTGGGGCGACGACCAGCGCTTCCTCGACACGTACTGGTCGCGCTTCGAGGGCAAGTACTTCGCCGGTGACGGCGCCAAGAAGGACGACGACGGCGATATCTGGCTGCTCGGCCGGGTCGACGACGTGATGCTCGTGTCGGGCCACAACATCTCCACGACCGAGGTGGAGTCGGCGCTCGTCTCGCACCCCTCCGTCGCCGAGGCGGCCGTGGTGGGCGCCGCCGACGAGACGACCGGGCAGGCGATCGTCGCCTTCGTGATCCTGCGCGGCACGGCGAACGCCGAGGACGAGAACCTCGTCGCCGACCTGCGCAACCATGTCGGCACCGCGCTCGGCCCGATCGCCAAGCCGAAGCGGATCCTGCCGGTGGCCGAACTGCCCAAGACCCGCTCCGGCAAGATCATGCGCCGTCTGCTGCGGGACGTGGCGGAGAACCGACAGCTGGGTGACGTCACCACGCTGACCGACTCGACCGTCATGGACCTCATCCAGACGAAGCTTCCCGCCGCGCCCAGCGAGGACTGAGAACCACCATCGAGGGCACCCCGCACCAGTGCGCGGGGTGCCCTTTTTGCCCCTAACGTGAGTATCGCCGGAACGCCCCAGGGCTCACCTTAGGTAAGCTGAACAAAGGTGAGCCGGGAAGTCTGGTCGGCACGAGTTCTGTGCTGCCCACTCACCGGAGGTCCTGCCGTGACCGCGCCCCGCGCCACCAGCCCGCGTAAGGTCTTCGGACGTCTCCCCCTGCCCGAGCGGAACCACGTCGCGGACGCGCTGCGCACGGAGACCGTCGGCGGTGTGCTGCTGCTGGTCGCCGCCGTCACCGCGCTGATCTGGGCGAACATACCCGCGCTGCATGACAGCTACGAGAGCGTCAGCCACTTCCACCTCGGCCCCGGGGCGCTCGGGCTGAACCTGTCGATCGAGCACTGGGCGGCCGACGGGCTCCTCGCCGTCTTCTTCTTCGTCGCCGGCATCGAACTCAAGCGGGAACTCGTCGCGGGTGAACTCAAGGATCCGCGGGCCGCCGCACTGCCCGTCGTCGCCGCCCTGTGCGGCATGGCCGCACCGGCACTGGTCTACGTGGTGACCAACCTCACGGGCGGCGGTTCCCTGGGCGGCTGGGCCGTGCCCACCGCGACCGACATCGCCTTCGCGCTCGCCGTACTCGCCGTCATCGGCACCTCCCTGCCCAATGCCCTGCGCGCCTTCCTCCTCACGCTCGCCGTCGTCGACGACCTGTTCGCGATCCTGATCATCGCCGTCTTCTTCACCGAGAGCATCGACTTCGCCGCGCTCGGCGGCGCGGCCGTCGGCCTCGTCGTGTTCTGGCTGTTGCTGCGCAAGGGCGTGCGCGGCTGGTACGTGTACGTGCCGCTCGCGCTGGTCATCTGGGCGCTGATGTACAACAGCGGCGTCCACGCCACGATCGCGGGTGTCGCGATGGGCCTGATGCTGCGCTGCAGCACTCGCGAGGGCGAGAAGCACTCCCCCGGCGAGCAGATCGAACACCTCGTGCGCCCGCTGTCGGCGGGCCTCGCGGTTCCGCTGTTCGCCCTGTTCAGTGCCGGTGTGTCGATCTCCGGCGGCGCGGTCGCGGATGTCTTCACCCAGCCGGAGACGCTGGGGGTCGTGCTGGGCCTGGTCGTCGGCAAGACGGTCGGCATCTTCGGCGGGACGTGGCTGACCGTCCGCTTCACCCGGGCCTCGCTCAGCGAGGATCTCGCCTGGGCGGACGTCTTCGCCGTCGCCTCGCTCGCCGGTATCGGCTTCACCGTCTCGCTGCTGATCGGGGAGCTGGCCTTCGAGGGCGACGCGGTCCTCACCGACGAGATCAAGGCGGCCGTCCTGATCGGTTCGGTGATCGCGGCGGCTCTGGCCACCGTCCTGCTGAAGCTGCGCAACGCCAAGTACCGCCGGATGCATGAGGACGAGGAGCGCGACGAGGACCTCGACGGCATCCCGGACATCTACGAGGAGGACGATCCGGCCTACCACCTGCGGATGGCGGACATCCACGAACGCAAGGCCGCCGAGCACCGCCGGATGGCCACGGAGAAGGCCGCCGCGCGCCACGGGCTTGCCGAAGTACCGGGCGGGGCGGGCAACGAGGGCGACCGTCCGGCATGATCTGACGGGACGGTACAAAAGACGGGACCGCACGCAGTCAGGCAGAGGACGGCGGAACCGTACAAGACGAGGGAGACCGCGATGAGCGCACCCGACGGCAGCCCGGTCGGCTCCGAACGCAGCATCGGCCAGCTGTTCGCCTCCGCGACGACCGAGATGTCGTCGCTGGTGCACGACGAGATCGCGCTGGCGAAGGCACAGCTGAAGCAGGACGTGAAGCGCGGCGCGACGAGCGGCGGGGCGTTCACGGTGGCCGCGGCGATCCTGCTGTTCTCGCTGCCGATGCTGAATTTCGCCCTCGCGTACGGCATCCGTACCTGGAGCGACTGGAATCTCGCCATCTGCTTCCTGCTGTCCTTCGCGGCCAACGTCCTCATGGCCGTGGTCCTGGCGCTGATCGGTGTCCTCTTCGCCAAGAAGGCCAAGAAGAGCAAGGGCCCGCAGAAGGTCGCCGCCTCGATGAAGGAGACGGCGGGCGTCCTGCAGAACGCCAAGCCGCACCCGCGGCCCGAGCTCGGCCAGGACCGGGAGCGGAAAGCCGTCGAGGCTGTGGCACGCTCGTCGTCATGACGGACCCCGCCACCCCTTCGGCTCAGCCGGCCTCAGTCGTACGGCCCGAGTTCGTCGGCGAGACCAAGGTGACCCACCGGGAAGTCGCCGCCAACGGCGCGCGCTTCCACATCGCCGAGCTGGGCGACGGCCCCCTCGTGATGCTCGTGCACGGCTTCCCCCAGTTCTGGTGGACGTGGCGGCATCAGCTGACCGCGCTGGCCGACGCCGGCTTCCGGGCCGTCGCCATGGACCTGCGGGGCGTCGGCGGCAGTGACCGCACACCCCGCGGCTACGACCCGGCCAACCTCGCCCTCGACATCACCGGCGTCATCCGCTCCCTCGGCGAGTCGGACGCCGCGCTGGTCGGCCACGACCTGGGCGGCTATCTCGCCTGGACGGCGGCGGTCATGCGCCCCAAGCTCGTACGGCGGCTCGCGGTCTCCTCGATGCCGCATCCGAGGCGCTGGCGCTCGGCGATGCTCGCCGACGTCCGGCAGACCACCGCCGGTTCCCACATCTGGGGGTTCCAGCGGCCCTGGATTCCGGAGCGGCAGCTGACCGCCGACGACGGGGAGCTGGTGGGCCGGCTGATCCGCGAGTGGTCCGGGCCGCGCCCGCTGGAGGACGAGGCGATCGAGACGTACCGGCGGGCGATGTGCATCCCCTCCACCGCGCACTGCTCGGTGGAGCCGTACCGGTGGCTGGTGCGATCGCTGGCCCGGCCGGACGGGATCCAGTTCTACCGGCGCATGAAGCGGCCCGTGCGCGTGCCGACGCTGCATCTGCACGGCTCCCTGGACCCGGTCATGCGTACGCGCAGCGCCGCAGGTTCGGGCGAGTACGTCGAAGCGCCGTACCGCTGGCGCCTGTTCGACGGGCTCGGGCACTTCCCGCACGAAGAGGACCCGGTCGCTTTCTCCACCGAACTGGTCAACTGGCTACAGGATCCCGAACCCGATCGGTGACCGGGCCGTCGCGCCCGGTATCCGGTGTCGGACACCTGTCCTACGAACAGCCAATTGCCTGGCGCATAGGCCAATTGGCGGTCTCCCGCGCGGTTATCGACCTTGGGGCAGGGGCAGACGTCGGGGTATGGGCTGGACGCACGACTACAGTGACGCAGCACGCGACCGCCGCTCGGCCGGTGGTCTTGACTCCCACCAGCGAGGTAGCGGCCCGCAGTTGCAGGGCAGCGACCCGCGTGTGGGCATTCCGCGCATCCTGCGCCGCCGGGCCCGCTGGGTCTCGGTACGCCTCCGTCACCCGCGCGACTGACCGCCTCGCGCGGGCCTCTTCCGGGGCGCAGCCCGCCGGCTGACCGACAGCACCCGTCTCACAGGGCGCAGTCGTCGCTGTCCACCTGCTGGTTCGCGGTGCGTCCCCGGGCGATGTCCTGCTGGATCTCGTCCGCGGTGAGCGCGTAGCCGGTGTCAGCGTCGTCGAGGGACTTCGCGAAGACCACGCCGTACACCTTCCCTTCGGGGGTGAGCAGCGGGCCGCCGGAGTTGCCCTGGCGGACCGTCGCGTACAGGGAGTACACGTCGCGGCGGACGGTGCCGCGGTGGTAGATGTCGGGGCCGTTGGCCGTGATACGGCCCCGCACGCGCGCCGCCCGGACGTCGTACCCACCGTTCTCCGGGAAGCCGGCAACGATCGCGCCGTCCCCGCTCTCGCCGTCCCCGCTGGTGAACCGGAGTACGGGCGCGTCGATGTCGGGTACGTCGAGGACGGCGATGTCGCGCTTCCAGTCGTACAGCACGACGGTGGCGTCGTACTTGCGGCCCTCACCGCCTATCTGGACGGTCGGTTCGTCGACGCCGCCCACCACGTGCGCGTTGGTCATGACGCGGCGCTCGTCGAAGACGAAGCCGGTGCCCTCCAGGACCTTGCCGCAGCTCTCCGCGGTGCCCATCACCTTGACGATGGAGCGCTGCGCGCGGACCGCGACGGCACTGGTGGCCAGCGCGGGGTCGGGGGGCTGGACGTCGGTGATCGGCTCGTTGGCGAACGGGCTGAAGACCTGCGGGAAGCCGTTCTGCGCGAGGACCGAGGAGAAGTCGGCGAACCAGGTGTCGGCCTGGGCGGGCAGCGCTTCGGACACGCCGTGCAGCACCGTGGAGCTGCGGACCTCCTTGCCCAGCGTGGGCAGGGTGGTACCGGCGAGCGCGGACCCGATCAGCCAGGCCACCAGCAGCATCGCGACCACGTTGACCAGGGCACCGCCGGTCGCGTCCAGCGCGCGGGCCGGGGACCAGGTGATGTAGCGGCGCAGCTTGTTGCCCAGGTGGGTGGTGAGGGCCTGCCCCACGGAGGCACAGACGATCACGACGACCACCGCGACGACCGCGGCCGTCGTGCTGACCTCGGAGTTGTCGGTCAGCCAGTCCCAGAGGACCGGGAGCAGATAGACGGCGACGAGGCCGCCGCCCAGGAAGCCGATCACCGACAGGATGCCGACGACGAAGCCCTGGCGGTAGCCGACGACGGCGAACCAGACGGCCGCGACCAGCAACAGGATGTCCAGCACGTTCACCGTTTCAGGCCTCGCCTCGTTCTACCCGGCCACGGCAGGCCGGCCGGGGTCCGGAGGGTCGTCCCCCGGGTACACACAGCACGAACGACACCCTGTCACGACCGCCAGTCGAGTGGCACCAGCTTCTCGCGGTCCCAGGGGCGCTCCCAGCCCGCGTAGTGCAGGAGGCGGTCGATCACGCCGGCGGTGAAACCCCACACAAGGGCGGATTCGACCAGGAATGCCGGGCCTCGGTGGCCGCTGGGGTGGTAGGTCATGGCGCGGTTGGCGGGATCCGTGAGATCCGCCACGGGGACGGTGAACACCCGGGCGGTCTCGTTCGGATCGACCGCGCCGACCGGGCTCGGCTCGCGCCACCAGCCCAGTACGGGGGTCACGACGAACTCGCTGACCGGGATGTACAGCTTGGGCAGCACACCGAACAGCTGGACGCCCGCCGGGTCGAGGCCGGTCTCCTCCTCGGCCTCGCGCAGCGCTGCCCTCAGCGGGCCGTCGCCCTGCGGATCGCCGTCCTGCGGGTCGAGGGCCCCGCCGGGGAAGGAGGGCTGCCCGGCGTGAGAGCGCAGGGAGCTGGCGCGCTCCATGAGCAGCAGCTCGGGGCCGCGCTCGCCCTCACCGAAGAGGATGAGGACGGCCGACTGCCGCCCCCCGCCGTCCTCCGGGGGCAGGAAGCGGCTCAGCTGGAGCGGCTGCACCGTCTCCCCGGCCTCCGCCACCGGCCGGAGCCAGGCCGGCAGTCCCTCCTTGCTGAGGGCCACCGCCCCGCCCTGCGTGTCACTCGCGCGCACCATCGCCACACCACCCCCCGTTCTGCCTGTTCCAACGCCCGAGGGCGCGGGGATCGTTCCGGTTCGGCGGGGCTTCACCCTGCCTCATCCGGCCCCCAGCGGGGGAGCGGGCCGGCCGCCCGCGTCCAGGTAGGCCTGGGGCGGGTTCAGCCGCTGTCCGGGGAAGCCGCCCTTCTCGTACTTCAGGAGCTTCTTCGCCTTCTCCGGGTCCGTCTCCCCCTCGCCGTACGCCGGGCAGAGCGGGGCGATGGGGCAGGCGCCGCAGGCGGGCTTGCGGGCGTGGCAGATGCGGCGGCCGTGGAAGATCACGTGGTGCGAGAGCATCGTCCACTCGCTCTTGGGGAAGAGCGCGCCGACGTCGGCCTCGATCTTGTCCGGCTCGGTCGCCTCGGTCCACCGCCAGCGCCGTACGAGCCTCTGGAAGTGCGTGTCCACGGTGATTCCCGGTCGTCCGAACGCGTTGCCCAGGACCACGAAGGCGGTCTTGCGGCCGACGCCGGGGAGCTTGACCAGGTCTTCGAGACGCCCGGGGACCTCGCCGTCGAACTGCTCGACCAGGGCCTTGGAAAGCCCTATCACCGACTTGGTCTTGGCGCGGAAGAAGCCGGTCGGGCGCAGGATCTCCTCGACGTCCTCCGGGTCGGCGGCGGCCAGGTCCTCGGGGGTGGGGTACTTCGCGAAGAGGCCGGGGGTGGTCTGGTTGACGCGGAGGTCGGTGGTCTGCGCGGACAGGACCGTGGCGACCACCAGCTGGAAGGGGTTCTCGAAGTCCAGTTCGGGGTGGGCGTAGGGATACACCTCGGCCAGTTCACGGTTGATCCGGCGGGCCCGGCGGACGAGGGCGGTGCGGGACTCGTCGCGGGGCGGCTTCGGCGGCTTGAGAGCCGTCACGGCGGTGGCCTCGGCCCTCTTCGACTTCGACGGGGGCACCTTCTTGACGGCCGCCTTCTTCGCCGCCGCCGGCTTCACGATGGCCGTACTCTTCGCAGCCGCGGTCGCCTTCTTCACGGCTTTCGTCCTCTTCTCCTCACCACCGGAGCCCTGTTCGCCCACAGCGGAATCCCGACGTACAACCACCCGCCCAGCCCCCTCGGCCTGTGCTCTCACTGGCGTTTTGGACACCCGGCCAGCCTAAAGCCCGACACCGGCATCCGCCCCGGACCCGGAAGATCAGCCCCCAATTGGACCCCTGCCGCTTACCTCGGGACACGTGTGCGGCATCCTTGTGACAGATCACACTGTTTGGACCGTCCGGCAAAATGGGGAACACGGACCCCTGGCACACGGGGGAGCAAGATCCCCTGAGCAGGTCGACAAGGAGAGAACTCGTGGACGACGTCCTCCGGCGCAACCCGCTCTTCGCGGCACTCGACGACGAGCAGGCCGCGGAGCTCCGCGCCTCCATGAGCGAGGTGACGCTCGCCCGTGGCGACTCCCTGTTCCACGAGGGAGACCCCGGTGACCGGCTCTACGTGGTCACCGAGGGCAAGGTCAAGCTGCACCGCACGTCTCCGGACGGCCGCGAGAACATGCTGGCGGTGGTCGGTCCCAGCGAGCTGATCGGCGAACTGTCGCTGTTCGACCCGGGCCCGCGGACGGCGACCGCCACCGCGCTGACCGAGGTCAAGCTGCTCGGTCTCGGCCACGGCGATCTCCAGCCCTGGCTGAACGCCCGCCCCGAGGTGGCCACCGCGCTCCTGCGCGCCGTCGCCCGGCGTCTGCGCAAGACCAACGACGCCATGTCCGACCTGGTGTTCTCCGATGTTCCGGGCCGTGTCGCGCGCGCCCTGCTGGACCTCTCCCGCCGCTTCGGCGTGCAGTCCGAGGAAGGCATCCACGTCGTCCACGACCTCACGCAGGAGGAGCTGGCCCAACTGGTCGGCGCGTCCCGCGAGACCGTGAACAAGGCGCTGGCGGACTTCGCGCAGCGCGGGTGGCTCCGCCTGGAGGCCCGCGCGGTCATCCTGCTGGACGTGGAGCGCCTGGCGAAGCGGTCCCGCTAACCGCTGGGCTTGGCCGACGGGTGCTGGAGTGCGCGTTCGTCGGTGGGCTTGCGGTGTTGGGGTGGGCGTCGCGGGGGCCGGCGCCCCCAGACCCCCGCTTTCGGCCTGGACGGCCTCGAACGCCGGACGGGCGGTGTGCTCACCGGCGTCGGAAATGGTGAGCCCGCTCGACGCCACTCGTTGCACAGTGGCCCCATGACCGAACGCCGACCAGGGCTCGATGCCCAGGGGTACCTCGCACGCGAAGGCTCTCTCACGCGCGTGCAGCCTGTCTTCCGCCCGGTCGTGGCCGCGGCACGTGACCGGTTGCCGGAGGTGTTCGGGGCGCGGCTGCACAGCGCCTATCTGTACGGGTCGCTTCCGCGTGGCACCGCGCGCGTGGGACGCAGCGACCTGGACCTCCTGGTCGCGCTGCACGAGGAACCCACCGAGGCGGACCGGGCGGGCGCCCGCGCCCTGGGCGAGGCGCTCGACAAGGAGTACCCGCAGATCGACGGGGTCGGCACGCTGCTCTACTGCCGTGCCCGGCTGCTGAGTGACCTGGAGACGCACGACCTGGGCTGGTTCGTGGCGTGTCTGTGCACGCCGCTGCTCGGTGAGGACCTGGCCGGGCACCTGCCCCGCTACCGGCCCGACTCCCTGCTCGCCCGGGAGACCAACGGCGACCTCGCGCTGCTCCTCGCCCGCTGGCGTACCCGCATCGCCGAGGCCGAGGACGCCGACGCGGCCCGGCTGCCACTGGTGCGGTACATGTCCCGGCACCTGGTGCGCACGGCCTTCACCCTGGTCATGCCCCGCTGGAACGGCTGGACCAGCGACCTGCACGAGATGGCGGAGGCCTTCGCCGCGTACTACCCCCCGCGCGCGGAACAGCTCCGAACGGCGGCCGTACGCGGCTACGAGCCGACCGGGGACGCGGGCGTCCTGCGCGCGTACGTCGACGATCTCGGGCCCTGGCTCGCGCAGGAGTACGCGCGCGTGCACGGCGTGAAGGCACCCCGGCCGGACTGACGGACGCGGCCTAGATGAGGCCGTGCTCCTGGAGGTACTCCAACTGGGCGCGTACCGACAGTTCCGCCGCCGGCCACAGGGAGCGGTCCACGTCGGCGTAGACGTGGGCCACGACCTCGGCGGGCTCGCGGAAGCCGTCCTCCACGGCCGTCTCGACCTGGGCGAGGCGGTGGGCCCGGTGGGCGAGGTAGAACTCGACGACGCCTTGGGCGTCCTCCAGGACGGGTCCGTGGCCCGGCAGGACCGTGTGGACGCCGTCGTCGACCGTGAGGGACCTGAGCCGCCGCAGGGAGTCCAGGTAGTCGCCCAGCCGGCCGTCGGGGTGCGCCACGAGCGTCGTACCGCGGCCGAGGACCGTGTCGCCGGTCAGGACGGCACGATCGGCCGGCAGGTGGAAGCAGAGCGAGTCGGCGGTGTGGCCAGGCGTCGGCACGACCCTCAGTTCGAGGCCGCCGACCGTGATGACGTCACCGGCGGCCAGGCCCTCGTCGCCCAGCCGCAGCGCCGGGTCCAGGGCCCGCACCTTCGTGCCGGTCAGCTCGGCGAAGCGGGCGGCACCCTCGGCATGGTCGGGGTGGCCGTGGGTGAGCAGGGTCAGGGCGACGCGCTTGCCGGCCTTCTCGGCGGTGTCGACGACCGCGCGCAGGTGGACCTCGTCCAGAGGGCCCGGGTCGATCACGACGGCCAGGTCCGAATCGGGCTCGGAGACGAGCCAGGTGTTCGTGCCGTCCAGGGTCATCGCGGAGGCGTTGGGCGCGAGGACGTTGACCGCCCGCGCAGTGGCGGGGCCCGACAGGACTCCGCCCCGGGGCTGGCCGGGCAGGGCTGCCGCGTCGGTCATGCGAGGCCTCCACCGGCCGGAACGTGCTTGGTGAACTCGTCGTGTCCCGGCCAGGACAGCTCGACCTCGCCGTCCACGAGGCGAGCCCGCGCCAGAACCGGGGTGAGATCGCGCGCGGGTGCTGCGGCCAGGGCCTCGTCGGCCGAACCGTACGGGAGCAGTTGGCGCAGCGTCGCGATCGTGGGCGGCATCATCAGCAGCTCGCCCTCGTCGTACGAGGCCGCCGCGTCGGCGGGGCGGATCCAGACCGTGCGGTCGGCCTCGGTGGAGGCGTTGCGGGTGCGCTGGCCCTCGGGGAGGGCGGCGACGAAGAACCAGGTGTCGTAGCGGCGGGGCTCGAACTCCGGGGTGATCCAGCGCGTCCAGGCGCCCAGAAGGTCGGAGCGCAGCACCAGTCCTCGTCGGTCCAGGAACTCCGCGAAGGACGTCTCACGGGCGACGAGGGCGGCCCGGTCGGCCTCCCAGTCGTCGCCGGTGGTGTCGCCGACGACGGAGTCGGGAGTCGGCCCGGCGAGCAGCACCCCGGCCTCCTCGTACGTCTCCCGTACGGCGGCGCAGACGATCGCCTGGGCCGCCGTCTCGCCGACGCCGAGCCGCTCGGCCCACCACGCGCGCGTGGGGCCCGCCCAGCGCACGTGCCGGTCGTCGTCGCGCGGGTCGACTCCGCCGCCCGGATACGCGTACGCGCCTCCGGCGAAGGCCATGGAGGCGCGTCTGCGCAGCATGTGGACGACGGGGCCGCTGCCCGCGTCCTTCAGGAGCATCACGGTGGCCGCGCGTTTCGGGGCGACCGGGGTGAGTGTGCCGTCCGCGAGCGCACGGATGCGCTGCGGCCAGTCCGGTGGAAACCACTGCCCATTCGCCATGGCCGGAGGCTATCCCGTGATGCGCGAATGTTCGAGAGGTGCCCGAGGTCAGGGGGCACGCCCCTGGCCCCCGGCGTCCACCGGCCCGTCGGCTACTCGGCCAGCTCGACCTGGATCTCCACCTCGACGGGCGAGTCCAGCGGCAGTACGGCGACGCCCACCGCGCTGCGCGCGTGCACGCCCTTGTCGCCGAGGACCTCGCCCAGCAGCTCGCTCGCGCCGTTGAGGACGGCGGGCTGGCCGGTGAAGTCCGAGGCCGACGCCACGAAGCCGACGACCTTCACCACGCGGGCGATGCGGTCCAGGTCGCCCGCGACCGACTTGACGGCGGCCAGGGCGTTCAGCGCGCAGGTGCGGGCCAGGTCCTTGGCCTCGTCGGGGGTGACCTCGGCGCCGACCTTGCCGGTGACGGGGAGCTTGCCGTCCACCATCGGCAGCTGGCCGGACGTGTACACGTACCGGCCGGACTGCACGGCCGGCTGGTAGGCCGCGAGGGGCGGGACCACCGCGGGCAGGGTCAGGCCCAGCTCGGCGAGCCTCTCCTCGACCGCGCTCACGCCTTTTCCCGCTTCAGGTAGGCGACGAGCTGCTCGGGGTTGTTCGGGCCGGGCACGACCTGGACGAGCTCCCAGCCGTCCTCGCCCCAGGTGTCCAGAATCTGCTTCGTGGCATGGACGAGCAGCGGCACGGTTGCGTATTCCCACTTGGTCATGGGCCGACTTTATCCGCTGTGACGGCGAGGGTCCGTCCCCGGCCATGTGGCCGATCGGACACCGGTTATCCACAGCCTGCCGGTTGGCTCGCGCGGCGACTGGTTACGCTCGAAGACGTGAGCAGGCTCCAGGTCGTCAGCGGCAAGGGCGGGACCGGAAAGACCACGGTCGCCGCCGCTCTCGCGTTGGCTCTCGCGACCGAGGGGAAGCGGACGCTTCTCGTCGAGGTCGAGGGACGCCAGGGCATCGCGCAGCTCTTCGAGACGGAAGCGCTGCCTTACGAGGAGCGGAAGATCGCCGTCGCTCCCGGGGGCGGGGAGGTGTATGCCCTGGCTATCGACCCCGAACTGGCCCTTCTGGACTACCTCCAGATGTTCTACAAACTGGGCAGCGCGGGCCGGGCCCTGAAGAAGCTCGGCGCGATCGACTTCGCCACCACCATCGCGCCCGGCCTGAGGGACGTACTCCTCACCGGCAAGGCGTGCGAGGCGGTGCGCAGGAAGGACAGGAGCGGGCGGTTCGTATACGACTACGTCGTCATGGACGCCCCGCCCACGGGCCGCGTCACCCGCTTCCTGAACGTGAACGACGAGGTCGCGGGCCTCGCCAAGATCGGTCCGATACACAATCAGGCGCAGGCCGTGATGCGGGTGCTGAAGTCCCCCGAGACGGCCGTGCACCTGGTGACGCTGCTGGAGGAGATGCCCGTCCAGGAGACCGCCGACGGCATCGCGGAACTGCGGGCCGCGAGGCTGCCGGTGGGGCGTGTCGTCGTCAACATGGTCCGGCCCGAGGTGTTGGACCCGGACGGGCTGGAACTCGTCAAGGCCGTGGCGCGTTCCTCTGTTGCGCGGTCGCTGTCCGCCGCGGGACTCGGCGGAGCGCGCCGGGGCGGGCACGCCGAGCGGCTGGTGGGCCCCCTGCTGACCCAGGCCGACGAGTACGCCGAGCGGTATGCGCTGGAGCACGAGCAGCGAGCCGTACTGGGCGAGCTGGGTCTGCCGTTGCACGAACTGCCGCTGCTCGCCGAGGGCGTAGACCTCGCGGGCCTGTACGAACTCGCCAGCGAGCTGCGGAAGCAGGGGATGTCATGAGTGCGGACAAGGCTCCGGCCCAGGAGGGCACTCGCCGCCTCTCCCCCGTGCGCGTGCTGGACGTCGATCCGCTGCTCGACGATCCGGGCATCCGCATCGTGGTGTGCTGCGGTTCCGGCGGGGTCGGCAAGACGACGACGGCGGCGGCGCTGGGCCTCAGGGCGGCCGAGCGTGGCCGCAAGGTGGTCGTCCTCACCATCGACCCTGCGCGACGCCTCGCGCAGTCCATGGGCATCGACTCCCTCGACAACACGCCCCGCCGTGTGAAGGGCGTCGAGGGGGACGGCGAGCTGCACGCGATGATGCTCGACATGAAGCGCACCTTCGACGAGATCGTCGAGGCGCACGCGGACGCCGAGCGGGCGGCCACGATCCTGTCGAACCCCTTCTACCAGTCGCTCTCCGCGGGCTTCGCCGGCACGCAGGAGTACATGGCGATGGAGAAGCTGGGCCAGTTGCGGGCGCGGGACGAGTGGGACCTGATCGTCGTCGACACCCCGCCGTCCCGCTCCGCGCTCGACTTCCTGGACGCGCCCAAGCGGCTCGGGTCGTTCCTCGACGGGCGGCTGATCCGGCTGCTGACAGCCCCGGCCAAGCTGGGTGGTCGCGCCGGGATGAAGTTCCTCAACGTCGGGATGTCGATGATGACCGGCACCATCGGCAAACTCCTCGGCGGCCAACTGCTCAAGGACGTCCAGACGTTCGTGGCCGCGATGGACACGACCTTCGGTGGCTTCCGCACGCGCGCGGACGCCACGTACAGGCTCCTCCAGGCGCCCGGGACGTCCTTCCTCGTGGTGGCGGCGCCCGAGCGGGACGCGTTGCGCGAGGCGGCGTACTTCGTGGAGCGGCTGGCCGCCGAGGAGATGCCGCTGGCCGGGCTGGTCCTCAACCGGGTCCACGGCAGCGGCGCCGCCCAGCTGTCCGCCGAGCGGGCACTCGCCGCCGCCGAAAATCTTGAAGAAACCCGCATTGTGGATCAGGACGGCGGGAAAGCTGGACTTCGTAACTCTCCCGACACGTATGGCAGTTCAGAAACAACCGCTCCTGGAACACCGGCCGACGACAGGGACACCGCCGGGGGCTCCCCCACCGGCCCCGACCCGGAGCGGTCCGCCGACCAGCTCACCGCGGGCCTGTTGAGGCTCCACGCCGATCGTATGCACCTGCTCTCCCGCGAGCAGCGCACACGGGACCGCTTCGCCTCGCTGCACCCCGAGGTGGCCGTGGCCGAAGTGGCCGCGCTGCCCGGTGACGTACATGACCTGGCGGGGTTGCGGGACATCGGCAACCGGCTCGCGGCCAACCGGCCGGAGCTGCCCGAGGCGGAGGCCTGAGGCGACGGACCCCCTCAGCTCACCGCCGCGTAGTTCTCGTACACCTGGTCGTCGTCGAGCGGCACGATGCCCGCTCCGCGCTCGTACTCCGAGCGCGCGGTCTCCAGGAGCCGGCGCCAGGACGTCACGGTCGGCCGCCTGCGCAGCAGTGCGCGGCGCTCGCGCTCCGTCATGCCTCCCCACACGCCGAACTCGACGCGGTTGTCGAGCGCGTCAGCGAGGCACTCGGTCCGCACCGGGCATCCGGTGCACACCGCCTTGGCCCTGTTCTGCGCTGCTCCCTGAACAAACAGTTCATCCGGATCGGTAGTGCGGCAGGCGGCCTGCGCACTCCAGTCGGTTACCCAGCCCATACCGGCGCCGTCCTCTCCCGAATCGAGGCTCCCCCACGGCGGCAGCGGCATATTCACCGCCGCCAGTTGAGGACGTTACGGAAGGTGGGCACAGCGCAACACCCCCGTCGGGCCCAATCTTGAATGGCCCGAACGGACTATGCGTAAGCGGCAGATCACCCGGGGGAGTGAGCCTGCGACATGTACGACCATCCCGGCAAATCGGGACGGTTCCCTTGAGTCACAACGGACACCGGGTGACACACAAGGCGGATTCGGACACGCTCTCACCAAGAAAGTGAGGAACCTCCGGAACGATTCGGGGTCGCCGGACGTATTGATACGTAGCCCTGCTGCTGTGACAGTTGAGAGCAGCTTAGGCCAAGGCATTGACGCGTGTCCGGCGAATGAGAACGTAGGCTGCCCCCATGCCTAAGAAGAGCTCCGGCGGTGGTCTGACTGCTACCCAGCAGGCCGCCAAGTTCCTCGGTGTCAGTGTGCTCGCGGGAGCCGTGCTGGCCGGCATCGCGCTGCCCGCGGTCGGTGTGCTGGGCTTGGCCGCGAAGGGTTCGGTGGAGTCCTTCGACGAACTCCCCGCCAACCTCAAGACGCCGCCGCTGAGCCAGCGCACCACGATCCTCGACGCCGACGGCGACCAGATCGCCACGGTCTACTCGCGGGACCGGACGGTCGTCGACCTCAAGAACATCTCGCCGTACCTGCAGAAGGCGATCGTCGCGATCGAGGACTCGCGCTTCTACCAGCACGGCGCGGTGGACCTGAAGGGCGTCCTGCGCGCCCTGAACAAGAACGCGCAGAGCGGTGGCGTCTCCGAGGGCGCCTCGACGCTCACGCAGCAGTACGTGAAGAACGTCTTCGTCGAGGAGGCCGGTGACGACCCGACGAAGGTCGCGCAGGCCACCCAGCAGACCATCGGCCGCAAGATCCGCGAACTGAAGTACGCGATCCAGGTCGAGGAGGAGCTGGGCAAGAAGAAGATCCTCGAGAACTACCTGAACATCACCTTCTTCGGCCAGCAGGCCTACGGCGTCGAGGCCGCCTCGCAGCGGTACTTCTCCAAGCACGCCAAGGACCTGACCCTCGCCGAATCGGCCCTGCTGGCCGGCATCGTCCAGTCGCCCAGCCGGTACGACCCCGTCAATGACGAGGCGGAGGCCGTCAAGCGCCGCAACGTCGTGCTGGAACGCATGGCGGAGGTCGGCGACGTCTCGCAGGCCGAGGCGGACAAGGCGAAGGTGGCCCCGCTGGGGCTGAAGGTCACCCAGCCGAAGAACGGCTGCATCACGGCCGTGCGGGGTGCCAGCTTTTTCTGCAAGTACGTCGAGCGCGTCTTCCTCAGTGACCCGGTCTTCGGCAAGACGAAGGAAGAGCGCGCCAAGGTCTGGAACCAGGGCGGCCTGACCATCAGGACGACGCTCGACCCGCAGGCGCAGGCGTCCGTGCAGGACTCGCTGAAGGACCACGTCTACAAGTCGGACAAGGTGGCCGCGGCCACCACGCTCGTCGAGCCCGGCACCGGCAAGATCCTGGGAATGGGCCAGTCGAAGCCGTACGGCTACGGCAAGAACGAGACCGAGTACAACTTCTCGGTCAACTCCGCGATGGGCGGCTCGAACTTCGGCTTCCCGACCGGTTCGACGTTCAAGCCGTTCGTGGCCGCGGCGGCGCTGGAGCAGGGCAAGCCGCCGACGCAGTCGTATCCGGCACCGTTCAAGATGCCGTACCCGGAGCAGGTGCAGACGTGCAGCGGTAAGCCGTGGGTCAACCTCAGGGGCGAGACGCTGGAGAACGAGGCGGAGTCCGAGGTCGGTCCGTACGCGCTGCGGGAGGCCATGGAGCTGTCGGTCAACACCTACTTCGTGCAGATGCTCGGCGACATCGGCATGTGCCCTGTGGTGAAGATGAGCGACGCTCTCGGCGTCGTCCAGGGCAACGGCGACAAGGTGCCCGAGGTGCCGTCCTCGATGACCCTCGGTTCGACCGGCCTCTCGCCGCTGACGATGGCGAGCGCGTACGCCGCCTTCGCCAGCCGCGGCATGTACTGCACGCCGGTCGCCATCGAGTCGATCACCCAGACCGTCGGCGGCGAGAAGAAGTCGCTGGAGGTCCCGAAGTCGACCTGCTCGCGCGCGATGAGCGAGAAGACCGCCGACAGCATCAACACCCTCCTGAGCGGAGTGGTCGACTCCGGTACGGGCAAGCAGGCCGGTCTGTCCGGCCGTGCGAACGCCGGTAAGACGGGTACGACGGACGAACGCAAGAACGCCTGGTTCGTCGGCTACACCCCGAACCTCTCCGGTGCCGTCTGGGTCGGCAGCGCCTCCCAGAAGGTGAAGATGACCAACATCCGCATCGGCGGTAGGTACCACGCCCAGGTCTACGGCGGTGACACGCCCGGCCCGATCTGGCGGGACGCCATGACAGGCGCGCTGGAGGGCAAGGAGGCTCCTCCCTTCAACATCATCAGCATCCCGAGCGGCGAGAAGGACCCCAAGGAAGACGACCGCGACAACGGCCGCGGCAACGACGACGGCAACAACGGCGACGAGGGCTTCATCGGCGGCCTCATCGACGGCGGCACGACAGGCGACACCAACGGCGGCATCACCCTCCCGGACAACCTGTTCCAGGGGCAGGGCAATGGGGGCAGCGGCAACGGGGG
>NZ_JARGEF010000340.1:0-6692 GCF_033794725.1 Streptomyces sp. ID05-39B
GACCACAGACAAACCGGGTCGGCCCGTAGGACACAGAGGACAGGGCGTCACGACTGCGTCAGGCTTTCGCAAGACGTACGGCCCGCCTCCCGCAAGCCACCGGCGGCGAGGGCGTCGTCGATGATGCGTTCGTTGCGGGCGCTCTGCCAGGGGCGCGCGGTCTCGGCGGCCTCGCGCAGCAGGGTGCGCGCGGCAGGTTCGTCAAGGTGTCCGGCGGCCGCCAGCCCTCCGGCTGTGTAGGCGGCCTTGTTGAGCTTCTCGGTGAAGGCGGCGCCCTCGGACGTGGCCGCGCACTGGGCGACCTCCAGCAGCAGCGGGTCCAGGACGCGTTGCGCCCGCGCGGGAGTCCGGGTACGACCGCTGGAGGCATTCGCGGGCCGTGAGGAGACCGGTGGCCTGCGGATCGTGTGCCCGGTCCGTACGAGTTCTTCGCCCAGCCATTCAGGCAGCGGCGCGGGCAGGTGGGACGGTCCTTCCCGTAGGTAAGTGCCGTCAGCGGTGCGGGTGGTGGGGGCAACGATGTAGCCTCCGTCGGCCCCGACATCGACCTGCCAGGCCAGCGCAACCTTTGGGCTGGATCCTGTCGAGCAGCGGAACCGGGTGGCCGGGTGAGGGTTGCGGTACCAGACGTGAAGGCCCCCGGAGGGGGTACGTACACGCAGCGTGCTGTCGTCCTGCGCCGGGCTGGGCTGGCCGCGCAGTGCTGCCAGGAGCGCCAGGGTGTCGAAGCCGGACGCCAGGCCGTGCAGGTTCACGGAGTCGTGAATGGGGATACCGGGCAGGAGCCGGCCGCGGTCGGGACCGGTGCGGAATGGGCGTCGATATCGATGACGATCAGGTCGGCTCCCCCGCAGGCAACGCCGACTCCGCAGGAAGGCCGTTGCGACCACCAGGCGTTGATACGCGTCGCGCTGGTCGTCGCAGCGTGGAATCCGTGGCAAGGACGGCCGGCAGGGATACATGCGCACCCGGCCGGGGAGTGGTGCTTGTCCTTGCACGCCTGGCAGTTGGCGGTTGGCGTCTTACGGCCGGGCGCGAGGGGGTGGACCGGCCAGCCCTGCTCGGCGCACCAGCGGGCCACAACGTGGGATGTGGAGGTCTGCTGGGCAGCAGCGGGCTCTCTCATCACGTCGGGGCCTGGCACGTAATCTGTCCTTCGGCGGGGTCTTGTCCGTCAGTCCCTGTGAGAGGCCTGGCCCGGGGCGGGCCGCGAACTGAAGTCAGGGACTGTAGGGACTGTAGGGACTGGCTTTCGGAAGAGAGTGTAGGACCTCTGGCCGGGGAGCGGTCGCAGTTTTCTGGGACCTGGCCACCGGCCAAGTCAGAATCACTCTGCCGATCCGCTCACCCAAAACAGTGGTGTGCAGCCCGGACGGGAACGCCGCCAGCCCTTACGGCGCCCTCCACGCTCCGGGAGGGCCCAAGCCAGATGGCAAGGGCCTGAACCCTTCTTCAACTCCCTGCACATCCGCGCAGGTCAGGAGCTAGATGTGGCAGCCGGGAGGGACTGTAGGGACCAAGAACTCCAATTATGAGCCTCCTACATACGACACAGTCCCTTCAGGCACTCCCATGAAGGACATTCCTGGCTGACGCGGCTCTGCCCTCAGAGACTCAAGGGACCGTAGGGACCCGAAAACAGATACGGCGCCACGCTGGGGAACTGCCGCAGGCGGGCGCTTCCCTCGGAGTGCCCACAGCGCTACTGGACTCCTCCAGCGCGGCTTACAGCCAGGATGCGTCCATCGGAGCTGAAGCCCAGCGATGCCACCGCACTGCTGGCGCTGAAGCTGTCCAGAAGCTGGCCGGTGCGTGCATCCCAGGTCTGCACGGATCTGTTGCTGCTGGTGGCCAGCATGTGCCCGTCCGGGCTGAACACGAGGGACCGAGGGCTCCGGGTCCCCGGCTGGATGATGCGCTGTATCCGGGGGTCGAGTAGGAGCCATGCAGAGAGCGCAGTTTGGTGTCACATGATTTGACGCCTGGGTTGAGCTGGTTGTTCGCTGTGGCGTGTGGATGAGGTGAGTGACCCCCGGGTGGGGTTCCTGCGCTCGGATGTGGAGCGCTTCTGTCAGCAGCTGGACGGGCTGGCCCCGGCGTTGCGGATGCGTCTGCTGGAAGAGCTGCGGAGCGCACTGGTGGGCGCGTTGGACGAAGCCCGGGTGGAGGCGATGGCGGCGGCCTCTGATGAGGGTGAGGGCTGCGGCGGATCGGGGCGTTTTGCGGGGTCTCGCATGAGCAGGTGCGGTGCTGGCCGAGAGGGACCGGGGTGCGCCGCCGGTCAGCTGATGACCGTCTCGCGCGTGGTGCGCAGGGGGCGGAGCTTGCCGGCGGCGAGTTCGGGCGAGAGTCGGAAGTGGTAGCGGCCGATCATGCGGATGTGGTCGTGGCCGAGCGGGGAGAGGCGGACGAGGTCGGCGTCGGAGATGTGACGGCCCTCGGCGCGGAGCTGGTTGACGGCCTCCTGGAGATACACCGAGTTCCACAGAATGCAGGCATTGAGGGTGAGTCCCAGTGCCGATAGCTGATCTTCCTGTCCCTCTTTGTACTTTTGTCGCAGTTCGCCTTTCTGGCCGTAGAAAATGCGGCGGGCGAGTTTGTGGCGGGATTCCTGCCGGTTGAGTTGGGTGTTGATCTTCCGGCGGAAGAGTTCGCTGTGGTAGTAGCGGGCGAGGAAAGCGGAGCGGTCGAGGTGGCCGATCTGCATGACCGCGCGGCCGAGCGGGCTGGGGCGACCTTGTCCTGCGAGGACGGGCAGGATTTGGGAGGCGCGGACGGTGCCTTCGCGCAGGGAGCCCGCCAGGCGCAGCAGGTCGTCCCAGTTCTCGGTGATGGTGCGCTTGCGGATGCGGCCGGTGGTGAGCGGGTTGAGCGGGCCGTAGTCGGCGGCCGGGTCTGCGCGGTAGAGCAGTGTGTGTCCGGCGTCCGCGAGGCGTGGGGAGAACTGGTAGCCGAGGAGCCGGAGCAGCCCGAAGATCATTTCGGAGGCGCCTGCGGTGTCCGTGGCGATTTCGGTGGGGTTCAGCGAGGTGGGCTGGTCGAGGATGCCGTCGAGTAGGTAGAGGCTGTCGCGGCGGGTGCCGGGGATGACTATGTGGTTGAAGCCGCTGTACTGGTCGGAGAGATAGTTGTAGAGCGTGATGCCGCGGGCGGCGAAGTACTTCGGGTTGGGCCCGGAGTTGAGGACTCGCAGTGGGGTGGCGAAGCGCAGGCCGTCGGCGGAGGCGAGTTCGCCGACGCCCCAGTGCCCGACGATGGGCAGGGTGGCCTGGTGGTCGACCAGGACGGCGTTGGCGAGGCGGAGGGTTTCGGCGCGCAGGTAGTTCTGCTCGACCCAGAACATTTGGTCGCGGGAGCGGCCGGGCTCGACCTCGGAAACCATCGCCTGGATCCCGATGTTGCATGCCTCGGCCACGATGACGGCTGCCAGCGAGACGATGAGATGTCCGGCGCGGCTGCCGGCCTCGGAGACGTGGTGGAAGTGGTTCAGGAACCCGGTCCAGGCGTGGACTTCGAGGAGGAGTTCGGGGAGGTCGACGGTGGGGATGCGCGCGTCGACGGCCTCGCGCAGGTTTTGAGGCTGGCTGGTTCGGTGAGCTTGTCCAGGCCGGTGAGGACGAGGTGGTCGCGCAGTTTGCCGTTCTCGGTGCGCTGCTCGATGCGTACGTGCGGGTTGTCGGCGAGGCCAGCGGCCAGGCGCTGGTAGTCGTCGTCGAGTTCGCTACCAGCGGTTCAGGTCGAGGCCGGGTTTTTCGGACAGGCCCAGGCTGCGGCATCGAGGTCGCCCAGGGTGCGCATGCGCTGCTTGGCGGCCAGATGCGCGGAGGTACGGGCGAGGTCGGACATCAGCATGTCGAAGACCTCGATCGCCTCGTCCGCGGCGCGGGTGCGCATCGCGGCGGCGAACGCCACCAGGGTGGCCGTCCGCCGGGGCTCGGCGAGATCGGCGACCGCGCGGGCGCGCACCCAGGAGGCGTAGCGGGACAGCGCGTGCAGACGGCCGGCGGGGATGGCGGACAGGTCCCAGCCGTCGGCGCCGAGCTTGTTCAGCTCGATGCACCGATCAATGGCCTTGACCGCGCCGGGCCCGGTGATGTCACGTGGGGAACGGCGCAGCCGGTCCAGCCTGGAGGTACGGCGGCTTTCCTCGACCGGCAACAGTGCGGTCAGGGTGGTCCGCTGTTCGGCGGTGGGCTTGGCGGCCAGGGTGCGCCAGGTCTTGCGGTTGGTGTACTCGCGGATGGAGATGACCATGCGTTCGAGGACGGTGGCGGGCAGCAGCACCTTGTTCTCGACCAGGTGCAGGGTGGCGAGGTCGAAAAGGGCGATGGGGCGCTCGTTGCCCGACCAGCAGCGGTCCCACAGCCAGCGGGCCAGCTTCCACCAGGCGTCGCCCTTCAGGTCCCGGTAGCCGTAGGCGTCCTTGATGCGCCTCGGTGGTCCCAGCGGGTGCGCTCGGCGCCGTACCCGGCGAGCACCGACGGGGAGTGGCCAAGCTGGCCAGCGCCGTACGCAACGACCTCGGCGGGCGCGTGTTCGGGGTTGTCCAGGAAGGTGCCCAAGAACCGCACGATGCCGAGCTGGACGGCGTAGCCGAGCTGCGACCTCGCGCCCCGGCAGGCCATCACCTGCCGCCGCGCGTCGCGGTCCAGCAGGAAGTACACAGCCGGCTGCCCGTCATCCGGTATAGCAGTGAAGGTGCCGTAGCTGCGGCGTTGTTGGTCGGTCAGGAACGCCACCGGCCCCACCCTTTCCCGTCTCTTCCGGTGCTGTGACGGCGCTCACCATAAGTCACATGAACGGGCCGGAGGACGGCGGGTCGGCACGGGCTGCGCCAGGCAGGGAGCCGACCGCGACGAGCACGCAGTGGGAACTCCCTGCGGATATTAGACGTGTTGATGGGTGAACGGTATGTGGTTCCCGGTGCCGGAGCGGCGGCGGGCAACCGGTCCGCGGCTACGAAAACAAGGGGTGGGGCATGCTGGTGGAGACATTGACGGCGCTGGCGGCGGCAGGTGGCGGCGCGGTGGTCCAGGCCGCGGGCACCGATGCGTGGAACGGACTGCGGCACCGGGTCGGGGAAATCTTCGGCCGCGGTGACGCCGCGCGGGCCGGGACCGAGCTCGAACGCCTGGACCACACCGCGCGCGTCCTGACCCCGGGCGCCTCGGCCGACGTCGCCGCACAACGGCTGCGGCAGGAAGGCGTGTGGGCCGGGCGGTTCGAGACCCTGCTGGAGAATCTCGACGATCCCGGGCGGGAGCGCGCGGCCGGGGAACTGCGCGAACTGCTGGCGTTCGTCGCAGCTTCGGCCGGGGATACAGCCGTCGCGACGGGCAAGGCAGTGGCCCGCGACGGGGGCCGCGCGGTCACCGGAATCAAGAACACCGGCGGCGGCCGCCCGGGCCCGGCCCGGGCGGTGAACACCGGGGACGCGGAGGCCACCGGGACGGGCTCCAGCGCCGTCAGCGGCATCGTCAACGAATAACCCGCCCCGACACCATCAGACTGATCAAGAGAATCCAGGGGGCCGGCATGGTCAGATGGCCGTGGCGCAAGGACACCGCGACCTCGCCGACGAGCACGGTCAGCGACAACGACGTACCGCCGGGCACCGACGACGCCCGGCAGCCCCCGGCCCCCGGCCCCGGGAGCACCCGGCAGGAGGTGCTCCACAGCGGGAACGCGACCGCCACCGGCGGAGGGATCGCCAACTCCGGCATCTACACCTCCACCGTGCACCTGCCTTCCGAAGCACTGCGGCCGCCCGCCGGGGTGGACGCCCCCGCGGGCCTGGACGACCTGCCCCACCGGCCGGGGCACTTCGTGGGACGCGGCCACGAACTCGACCGCCTCGACGCCGCCCTCGCCGCACCCGGCACAGCCCTGGTCCAGGCCGTGCACGGGCTCGGCGGGATCGGTAAGAGCACCCTGGCCGCCCACTGGGCCGCCACCCGCCCCCACGGCCACGCCCCGATCCGGTGGATCACCGCCGACAGCCCAGCCGCCGTCCAGCAGGGCCTGGCCCACCTCGCCACCGCCCTGCAGCCCGCCCTGGCCCGGGCCCTGCCAGACAAGGAACTCACCGAATGGGCCCTGCAATGGCTGGCCAGCCACACCGGCTGGCTGATCGTTCTGGACAACGTCAACGACCCCGCCGACATCGCCCCCCTGATCGCCCGCACCCCCGGCGGCCGGTTCCTGATCACCAGCCGACTCGCCACCGCCTGGAACGACGCTGCCACGCTGGTCCGCCTCGACGTGCTCGAACCAGCCGAGTCCCTCGCTCTGCTCGCCCGCACCGCCACCACCCAGCACCCCGGACGTGACCTGGACGGCGCCGCCGACCTGTGCGACGAACTCGGCCACCTTCCCCTCGCGATCGAGCAGGCCGCCGCCTACCTCGCACAGAACCCGCTCACCACCCCCCGCATGTACCTCGACCTGCTCGCCCAGCACCCGGCGGCGATGTACCGCCACGGCGCGGCCACCACCCCCGCCGAACGCACCATCGCCCGCATCTGGAACATCACCCTCGACCGCATCACCCACCTCCAGCCCCAGGCCGCCGACCTCCTGCGCACCCTCGCCTGGTACGCCCCCGAACACATCCCCACCACCCTCGCTGATGGCCCCGCCGACCCACCGACGCGGAACGCCGCGCTCGGCCTGCTGACCGCCTACAGCATGAT
>NZ_JARGEF010000341.1:0-6686 GCF_033794725.1 Streptomyces sp. ID05-39B
CCACCCCGGCGGTGGACATTCCCGCGCCCCGCGAAGCGGACCCCGCCGCGCCGGAAGCGGAAGCCGAGCCGGAACCCGAGGCGCGGGTCGAGCCCGAGCCGGAACCCGAGGCGCGGGTCGAGCCGGAGCAGCCCGACCCGAACGTCGCACAGAACCCGGAGGACCTGGCCACCAGGGCCGCTGACCAGGAAGAAAGCACGGTCGCCGTGGAAGAAGTACGGGAGTCCACCGGCCCCGCCGCCCCCGCGTACGCCGACGCCGAGCGCGAGGCCGTCCTGAAGGTCATGCGCGAACGCCGGGACATCCGCAACGGCTTCCGCAGCGACCCCATCCCGCACGAGGTGCTGTTGCGCGTCCTGGAGGCCGCCCACACCGCGCCCTCCGTCGGACACTCGCAGCCCTGGGACTTCGTCGTGATCCGCTCCGCCGACACCCGGCGCGCGATGCACGAACTGGCGACGCGGCAGCGCGACGCGTACGCGAAGTCCCTGCCGAAGGGCCGGGCGAAGCAGTTCAAGGAACTGAAGATCGAGGCCATCCTCGACACCCCGGTGAACATCGTCGTCACCGCCGACCCGACCCGCGGCGGCCGCCACACCCTCGGCCGGCACACCCAGCCGCAGATGGCGCCGTACTCCTCCGCGCTCGCCGTCGAGAACCTGTGGCTCGCCGCCCGCGCCGAGGGCCTCGGCGTCGGCTGGGTCAGCTTCTTCGACGAGCGCGAGATGGTCCGCGCCCTCGGCCTGCCCGAGCACCTCGACGTCGTCGCCTACCTCTGCGTCGGCTACGTCGACGAGTTCCCGGACGAGCCCGAACTGATGCAGGCGGGCTGGGCCAAGCGCCGCCCCCTGTCGTGGGTCGTCCACGAGGAGACGTACGGCCGTCGCGCGCTGCCCGGCGAGGACCCGCACGACCTGCTCGCCGAGACCGTCGCCGGGATCCGCCCGCTGGACGCCAAGGCGCTCGGCGAGGCCTGGGAGCGGCAGAAGCGCATGACCAAGCCGGCCGGGGCGCTGGGCATGCTGGAGATCATCTCCGCGCAGCTGTCCGGCCTCTCGCGCCAGTGCCCGCCGCCGATCCCGGAGCCCGCGGCCGTCGCGATCTTCGCCGGTGACCACGGCGTGCACGCCCAGGGCGTCACCCCCTGGCCGCAGGAGGTCACCGCGCAGATGGTGGCCAACTTCCTCGGCGGCGGCGCGGTCTGCAACGCCTTCGCGAACCAGGTGGGCGCCGAGGTCTGCGTCGTGGACGTCGGCGTCGTGTCCGACCTCCCCGCGACCCCCGGCCTGCTGCCCCGCAAGATCCGCGCGGGCACGTCCGACATGACGACCGGCCCGGCGATGTCCCGCGAGGAGGCCAAGCAGGCCATCGAGGTCGGCATCGAGACGGCCCGCGACCTGGTCGCGGCCGGAAACAAGGCGCTCCTGACGGGCGAGATGGGCATCGCGAACACCACGGCGTCCGCGGCCCTCATCTCGGTCTTCACCGGCGCCGACCCGGCCGAGGTCACCGGCCGTGGCACCGGCATCAACGACGAGACCCTCGCCCGCAAGACCGAGGTCGTCCGCCGCGCGCTGGAGGTCCACCAGCCGGACCCCGCCGACCCCATCGGCGTCCTCGCGGCCGTCGGCGGCTTCGAGCACGCGGCGATGGTCGGCCTCCTGCTGGGCGGCGCGTCCCTGCGCACGCCGGTGATCCTCGACGGCGTGAGCGCCGGAGCCGCCGCCCTGGTCGCCCGCGCGATCGCGCCCGAGGTACTCGCGGCCTGCATCGCGGGCCACCGCAGCGCCGAACCGGGCCACGTCGCCGCCCTCAACAAGCTGGGTCTGCGCCCCCTCGTCGACCTGGACCTGCGCCTGGGCGAGGGCACCGGCGCCCTGCTGGCCCTCCCGCTGGTCCAGAGCACGGCACGGGCGATGCACGAGGTGGCCACGTTCGACTCGGCGGGCGTGACCGAGAAGTAGGACGTCCCCGGGGTCGGCGGGCATGCGCTCCCGCATGCCCCCCGACCCCGCCGTACGCTGAACGAACCTCTTAAAATCCGCACGTCAGGGCCGCTCCACAGCCGCAGCGCCCACCCCGCCCGTTCGAGGAGCCGCCCCTCATGGCCGAACACCCCGCCTACCCCGTAGGCCTCCGTCTGACCGGCCGCCGTGTGGTCGTCATCGGCGGCGGCCAGGTCGCCCAACGACGCCTGCCGGCCCTGATCGCCGCGGGCGCGGACGTACTCCTCGTGTCGCCCGAGGCGACCCCCTCCGTCGAGGCGATGGCGGACGCGGGCGAGATCACCTGGGAGCGCCGGGTCTACACACTCGGCGACCTCGCCGACGCCTGGTACGCCCTGATCGCCACCGGCGATCCCGATGCCAACGCCGCAGCCTCCGCCGAGGCCGAGCGCCGGCGCGTGTGGTGCGTACGCTCCGACAACGCCGACGCGGCCACCGCCTGGACCCCCGCGACGGGCCACAGCGAGGGCGTCACCGTCGCCGTGCTCACCACGGACGCCAAGGGCCGCGACCCCCGCCACACCGCCGCCATCCGCGACGCGGTGGTCGAGGGACTGCGCGACGGGACCCTGGTCGCCCCTCATCACCGCACCCGCACCGCGGGCGTCGCCCTCGTCGGCGGCGGCCCCGGCGACCCGGACCTGATCACGGTGCGTGGCCGCCGCCTCCTCGCCGAGGCGGACGTCGTCATCGCGGACCGCCTCGGCCCGCGCGACCTCCTCGCCGAACTCCCGCCGCACGTCGAGGTGATCGACGCGGCGAAGATCCCCTACGGGCGGTACATGGCCCAGGAGGCCATCAACAACGCGCTGATCGAGCACGCCAGGCAGGGCAGGTCGGTCGTCCGGCTCAAGGGCGGCGACCCGTACGTCTTCGGCCGCGGCATGGAGGAGCTCCAGGCCCTCGCCGAGGCCGGCATCGCCTGCACCGTCGTCCCCGGCATCTCCAGCTCCATCTCCGTCCCGGGCGCGGCCGGCATCCCGGTCACCCACCGCGGGGTCGCCCATGAGTTCACCGTGGTCAGCGGCCATGTCGCCCCCGACGACGAGCGTTCCCTGGTCGACTGGCCGTCCCTGGCCAAGCTGACCGGCACACTCGTGGTCCTGATGGGCGTCGACAAGATCGGCAAGATCGCCGAGACGCTGATCGCGCACGGCAAGCCGGCCGGCACCCCGGTCGCTCTCGTCCAGGAGGGCACGACGGCGGCCCAGCGCCGCGTCGACGCCACCCTGGAGACGGTCGCCGAGACGGTCCGTACGCAGGAGGTCAGGCCCCCGGCGGTCATCGTCATCGGCGAGGTCGTCACCGTCGGCCCCCGGACGTCGGCGTAACCGCCGGTAACAGACCCGTGCCAAGGCGTTGGCACCGTACTCAGGACAAGGCAGTATCAGCTCTGTGGCCGATCTCATCACCGTTGAGGATCCCGACGACCCGCGCCTGCGTGACTACACCGGCCTGACCGACGTGGAGCTGCGCCGCAAGCGCGAACCCGCCGAGGGCCTGTTCATCGCCGAGGGCGAGAAGGTCATCAGACGGGCCAAGGAAACCGGTTACGAGATGCGCTCGATGCTGCTGTCGTCCAAGTGGGTCGACGTCATGCGCGACGTCATCGACGAGCTCCCGGCTCCGGTCTACGCCGTCAGCCCGGAGCTCGCCGAGCGCGTCACCGGCTACCACGTCCACCGCGGCGCCCTCGCCTCCATGCAGCGCAAGCCGCTCCCGACCGCCACGGACCTCCTGCACTCCAACCGCCGCGTCGTGATCATGGAAGCGGTCAACGACCACACGAACGTCGGCGCGATCTTCCGCTCGGCCGCCGCCCTCGGTATGGACGCCGTCCTGCTCTCCCCGGACTGCGCCGACCCCCTCTACCGCCGCAGCGTGAAGGTCTCGATGGGCGCGGTCTTCTCCGTGCCCTACGCCCGCCTGGACACCTGGCCGAAGGGCCTCGACCTGGTCCGCGAGGCCGGGTTCACGCTGCTCGCCCTCACCCCCGACGAGAAGGCCAGCAGCCTGGACCGGGCGGCCCCGCACACCATGGACCGGGTCGCCCTCATGCTCGGCGCGGAGAGCGGCGGCCTGTCCACCCAGGCCCTGGTCGCCGCCGACGAATGGGTCCGCATCCCCATGTCCCACGGCGTCGACTCCCTGAACGTGGGCGCCGCAGCGGCCGTCGCCTTCTACGCGGTCGCGACGGGCCGCCCGCCGGCGTAGGCCGACCAGCCGCCTGCCCCCTGAGGCCGTACGTCCGGCTGAACCTGCCGCTCATGCCGTACGACGCCGTTCTCGCCGCCGAGCCCCTGCGTCGCCCCCTGGCAGCCCTGGACGACCGCGATGCCGAGGGCCACGAGCAGCGTCACGACGACGAAGACGAACAACCTCTGCCGCAGCAGCCGCGGATTGGCGGGCCGCCGCCCGGCCCCCGTGTTCCGCGACGCCGGCCGTC
Source organism: Streptomyces sp. ID05-39B (assembly GCF_033794725.1). Taxonomy (NCBI): domain Bacteria; kingdom Bacillati; phylum Actinomycetota; class Actinomycetes; order Kitasatosporales; family Streptomycetaceae; genus Streptomyces; species Streptomyces sp. ID05-39B. The sequence continues at coordinate 4,453 of NZ_JARGEF010000341.1, forward strand.
CCGCCCCGCCCCGCGCGGCGGGTCTGCTGCCGTTGCCGGAACGGGTGTTGCGGGAGGAGGACGTGTTCCGTCCGGCCGGTACCGGCCGGGACCCCGAGCGCGACGAAGGGTTGCCGCGCGACGAAGGGTTGCCGCCACCGCGCGGGGCACTGCCGCCCCGCGAGGGCCCTCCGCCACGGGAAGGCGCGGATCCGCGAGAGGACGGCACGCCGTCGCCGCGCGACGGCGGAGCCGGCTGCCGCAGCGTGCGCTCCGGATAACCGCTGTCGGCCAGTCGCCCGGTGGGCCGGTCGGCCTCACCGGCACGCGGAGCCGGCGGTCGCGCCTCGGCCGGACCGTGGGCCTCACGGGCCGCGATCTCCTTGAGTCGCAGCGAGAGATCGAGCGTGCTGGGCCGCTCCTGCGGATCCTTCGCCAGACAGGCCCGGATCAGCGGCGCGAGAGCGTCCGGCACGCCCTGCAGATGCGGCTCCTCGTGCACCACGCGGTACAGCATCACCTCGGAACTCCCATGCCCGAAGGGGGAGTCGGCCGTGGAGGCGTACGCCAGGGTGGCGCCCAGCGAGAACACGTCGGTGGCCGGGGTGACCAGCGCCCCGCGCACCTGCTCCGGCGCGAGGAACCCGGGGGAACCGACCGCCGTACCGACATGCGTCAGCGTCGAGGCACCCGTCGCCCAGGCGATGCCGAAGTCGATGATCCGCGGGCCCTTGGGGGAGAGCAGGATGTTGGACGGCTTCAGGTCCCGGTGCACGACGCCCGCCTCGTGGACGGCGACGAGCCCCTCCGACAGCGCCGCCCCGATCGTCGCCAGCTCGGCGGCCCCGAGGGGACCGTCGTCGGCGACCTTGTCGTGCAGCGAGGGACCGGGCACGTACTGGGTGGCGAACCACGGCCGGTCGGCGTCCAGGTCCGCCGCGACCAGCCGGGCGGTGCACCCGCCCCGGATCCGCCGCGCCGCCGACACCTCACGCGCGAAGCGCGAGCGGAACTCCTGGTCCTCGGCCAGATCGGGCCGGATCACCTTCAGCGCGACCCGCTGCCCCTTCTTGTCGGAGCCCAGGTAGACGACGCCCATCCCGCCCGCGCCCAGCCGTCTGTGAAGCTTGAACGAGCCGACGACGCGCGGGTCCTCGCGCCTCAGGCGCATCATCGCCATGTTCATCCCCGCTGCCCGGTCCGTGTGACGTGGCACAGCTTACGTTTCCACGGCCCCGCGCGCGCAGAGGCCGCGCCCTCTCGGTCCCACCGATTGTCGGTGCCGGCCGGCAGGCGTGAGAAGTGGTCAGCGAGCTTGCGAGCAGGCTCACTTCGCGCTACCGGTGATCACAACCCACCTGTCACAGAAGGGGGATTGCACCGTGAAGGGTGACCGAGTGGAGACAGCCGTCGACGCGGGCGACGCGACGCGAACCGACGAGGTGGTGGCCGGCGGAGCGGGCCGCCGGGTGGGGACGGTGGTACGCACAGGGGTGGTGGAAGTGAGCGAAGTCACCCTGGAGGTCCCCGCCCCCCCGCCTGAGGCGGGCCCGGACCGGGCGCCCCCTCCGGGAAGACCCCGAGACCCAGGACTCCGTCTCCACCCAGGGGTGTACTCCACAGGTCATGGCTCATCCTCCGGGAGGCCCGGCAATCGGTACGAGGGCATGACGCCCGGCACCGGCCGGACACCTAGATTTGAGGTCAAGCGGCGGGTGCAGCACTCGTCCCCCGAGGTCAGACACCCGCCGCTTGCCAAGGACAACCGAGACAGGTCAGGAGAGGGACCATGGCCCACACGGCACACAGACCCCGCCGTACGGGCCGTCGCCACCCCTTGGTGGCGACGGTCATGGCCCTCCCCCTGGCGGTCCTGCTCCTCGTCGTCTTCGACGGCTGGGAGACAGTGGCCACACAAGCGTCGTCCGTGGGTGTGATGCTGGGGCGCTGAGCGGCGACCCCAGGCCCGGAAGAGCGGTCCGGGCGGGGACATCCATCCATGAAACCCCGTGGGGACGGGGGTGCGGCGGACGGCAAAAGATGCCGGCGCAGCTGGGGAGCTGCGCCGGCATTGCTCTGCCCTTTTCCAGCGCCGGTCCGGGTATTCCAGCCCGTCTGGGGGCGCAGCCCCCGGGTCCGGGACGGGTACGGCGCCGGGGGCGGACTCCCCTGGCCCCGCAGTGACACCGACCGGCCCGACACCCCCGTACCCTGCGGGAGCAGCCCGCACTCCCCAGGAAGGCCCCGTGCCCACC
>NZ_JARGEF010000342.1:0-6647 GCF_033794725.1 Streptomyces sp. ID05-39B
AATTCTGATATCGGTATTTTTTACTTTTATCTTCTAGTGTAGCGCGACAGTTGTATAAGAGACAGGCCCCCAACCGTCCCGGCGAGGCCCTCCTCATCGCCCTGGACCGCGACCCCGGCCCGGCCCGCCGGCTGCGGCCCGACCCGCGCCGCCGCGCCCTCGAAGCGGAGCGGACGACGGGGGAGATCCTGGACCGGTTGGACGGCGCGGGCTGGCACACCCTGCACTCCCTCCCGCTGCCCGGCGGAGACCGCGTCCACCACCTGGCGATCGGCCCGGCCGGACTCTTCGCCGTCCACAGCCTGTACGCCCGTAAGCAGCGGGTCCTCGTCGCCGACCCGCTGCTCACCCTGGGCCGCCGCGACCCCGACCCCCTCCTGCGCCGGGTCCGCGCCGACGCCGACCGCGCCTCCCACGCGCTGACCGCCGAGGTCCGCCCGGTCCTCGCCCTGGTCGGCCCGTCCGACGTGCGCCTCACCACCACCCCGCGTGAGGTACGGGTCCTGCGGGACACGGAACTGGCCGGACTGGCCCGGCAGGGCGGCGTACTGAAACCGGCGGACGTGGAGGCGCTGCACGCGATGGCGCGGGACAGGAGAACGTGGACGTGAGCCTGTGGCGGGTGAGCCGGGTTCGTGCGGGCCGGCATCGGTGACCGTGACTGGGGGCGGTGCCCCCGGACCCCCCTTCGGCCTGAACGGCCTCGTCCTCAATCGCCGGACGGGCTACGGGGGCCTGGACGCCGGTCGAGAAGCCGCTCGCGGCTGCCGGGGGCTGCCCGGGGGTCGGCCTGGGCGCGTCAGTCGGGAAGGCGTCCGGCGCTGTCCGGCTCGCACAGGTCGGCGAGCAGATCGCCGTGCTCCCGTACCCGCCCGGTGACGGCCTCCGCCCCGAACGCCAGCTCCTGCGGTGCCGCGCACGCCTCGACCTCCTCCCAGGTGACGGGCGCGGACACGGTCGGTTCGGGGCGGGCGCGCAGGGTGTAGGGGGTGGCGGTGGTCTTGCGGGCGGCGTTCTGGCTCCAGTCGACGAACACCTTCCCCGGCCGCAGGCTCCGCGTCATCCGGTGCAGGGCCAGCCGCGGCATGGTGCGCTCCGCCTCGACGGCGAGCCGCTTGGCGTACTCGGTGACCTGTTCGGAGGACGATCCGCGCACCGCCGCCAGCAGATGCAGCCCCTTCGAGCCCGAGGTCTTCGCGTACGCCTCGATCCCGTCCGCCGCCAGCCGCTCCCGCAGCCAGAGCGCGACCTCGCAGCATTCGACGACGGTCGCGGGCGCGCCGGGATCGAGGTCGAAGACGATCCGGTCGGCCTCCTCGGGGTCCTGGATCACCCACTGGGGCGTATGGAACTCGGTGACGAGGTTCGCCGCCCACATCAGGCTCGGCAGATCCTGTACGAGCACCATCCGGGCCGGCCCCTCCACACGCGGCACCTCGGCGGTGGTGACCCAGTCGGGGGTGCCCGGCGGCACGTTCTTGGCGAAGAAGACCTGTCCGCCGGGTCCGTCCGGATAGCGCAGGAAGGAGAGCGGCCGGTCACGCAGATGCGCCAGCAGGGGGCCGGCGACGGTCGCGTAGTAGTGCAGCACCTCGCCTTTCGTGAAGCCGGTGGCCGGATACAGCACCTTCTCCAGATTGCTGAGCGCGAGCCGCCGCCCCTCCACCTCGGTGATGGGCGTCATACGATGAGAATCACACGATTAGTGCGTATATGTCTGCTATATAACCTTTCTCGGTAGAGCCAGGAGGATGCTGCACGTGCGATCCATATGGAACGGCGCCATCTCGTTCGGCCTCGTCAGCATCCCGATCAAGCTGGTGAACGCCACCGAGAACCACTCGATCTCCTTCCGCCAGATCCACACCGAGGACGGCGGCCGCATCCGCTACCGCAAGGTCTGCGAGCTGGAGGACCGCGAGGTGAGCCAGTCGGAGATCGGCAAGGGCTACGAGGACGCCGACGGCACGATCATCCCGATCACCGACGAGGACCTCTCCCACCTGCCGCTCCCCACGGCGAAGACGATCGAGATCGTGGCCTTCGTGCCGGCCGACCGGATCGACCCGCTCCAGATGGACGCGGCCTACTACCTCCAGGCGGGCGGCGCCCCGGCGGCCAAGCCGTACACACTGCTGCGGGAGGCGCTGAAGCGCAGCAACAAGGTTGCCATCACCAAGTACGCGCTACGCGGCCGTGAGCGCCTGGGCATGCTGCGCGTGGTCGGCGACGCGATCGCCATGCACGGGCTGCTCTGGCCCGACGAGGTCCGCGCCCCCGAGGGCGTGGCCCCCGACACCGACGTCACGGTCCGTGACAAGGAACTCGACCTCGCGGACGCCCTGATGGACACCCTCGGCGAGGTCGACCTGGAGGATCTCCACGACGAGTACCGCGAGGCCGTCGAGGAGGTCGTCGCCGCGAAGGCGGCCGGCGAGACACCCCCCGAGTCGCCCAGCGCCGCCCCCAGCGGCAAGGTCCTGGACCTGATGGCCGCCCTGGAGAACAGCGTCCGCGCGGCGAAGGAGTCCCGAGGCGAGCCGACCGGGCGGGAGAAGGCCGAGGTCAGACAGCTCCCCGACCGCAAGACGGCCCGCACGGCCCCGAAACAGACCGGTGGCAAGAAGTCCACGTCGACGGCGAAGAAGACGGCGGCGTCGGCGAAGAAGGCGACGAGGAGCACCGAGCCGGCGAAGAAGTCGGCATCGACGAGCAGGAGCAGCACGGCGTCGACGAGCAAGAGCACGGCATCGAAGAGCACGACGAAGAAGACAGCGGCGAAGAAGACGACGGCAAGGAAACGGTCGGCGTGAGGGCGACATGAGTGAGGGATGAGGTCGGCGTCGGCGTGAGGCGTCGCCCCGCCGGAGGGCTTCCCGCGACACGGGGCCGGTCCTCAGGCGGCTTGCCTCGACACGGGGCACACCATGTCGCGGCCAACCCGTGCCCGCCCCGACACCCGAGGCGGCACCCGACCGACTGTCCGACCCCGTCCCCCTTCACTGCCTCCCTGCCCGCCGCTCCCACCGGACCAGGCAAGCCCACCGCGTCAGGACCCCCACCACGAGGGATACGACGACCGCACCCGCGTCGATGACATGAGGCAGCCCCGGAAAAGAAGGCGAAGAAGGCGAGCAGCGCCAGCAGCCCGCAGAGGAATCCCACGACCCCGATCCTCCTGCGCCGCGCTTGCTCCGACGCGTCAGGCCCTTGCTGGTGCTGCTGCTCGACCATGGAGGAACTCACTTCGTGACGTGGTGGCACTGGCCGGCGCGCTGAACCCCGTGACGTAGAGCCGGGCACACGCCTCGCCGTAACGAGGCAGTGTCTGCGGAGAGTTGTTCCGCATCGGGTCGATCTTGCACTCGCTGTGGGTCCTGCCGCGTGAGGTCCGGTAGGTCCGGTTGCTCGTGTCGGCGTAGGTGAAGTCGATGCGCCAGTTGCAGAAGCCGCTGCTGAGGGCGCCCACGAAGGCACAGTCCACACCGGCGTTCTGGTAAGTGATCTTCTTGCCGCTGCCACGGATGATGTGCGTGAACATGCACCCGGTGGGAATCTTCATCGTCATGCCGCCCACGCTGTACTCGAAGGTCTGCACGGGAGTGGAACCGGCCGCTCCGGCGTGGGCGTTCGGGGAACCGGATAAGAGCACGGCGGCGACCGTCGCGAGAGCTGTGGCCATGCGTGCCGCAAACCTGACGGACAAGGTGAACTCCTCCTGTTGATCTTCGGATGACGCCGGATCAACAGGTAGGCCGGTAATCGGGTTTGCCTGGTCCGCCGGTCTTCACTGCCCCGAGTGATCGAGCGGCGCCGTGATGACCAGCAGAAACGTTCACGGTTGCGGCCGGAGTCATACAAGAGGTCCGCGTCGGCGGACATCGCGCTTCCCGCTCACCCCGGCAAACGCCTTGACCGGCCGCGTTATGTTACCGGTAACATTCAATCCTGTCGGAGTTGCACACACCAAGCCACCGTCGCCTCGGGAGTCCGCATGACCGATCAGCACACGGTGCGTCACCCCCCACGAACCACTCCCGTGCCCGGCCCGGTCTTCACCCCCATGGCCGCCGCCGCCTCCTGCGGCGGCTTCGTCCTGATCGGCGCTCTCCAGGCCCTCTACGGCCCCGCGATCCCGGCCCTCCGCCAGGACTTCGGCCTGTCGCCCTCCACCGCCGGACTGGCTCTGAGCGCACACTTCGTGGGCGGCGTAGCCGGGGTACTCCTCTTCGACCGCCTCTACGGCAGGATCGGCAACAGACGGATCCTTGCCGCCTCCTACCTCCTCATGGCCACGGGCGCCACAGGCTTCGCGCTGGCCCCGAACTGGCCGACGGCCCTGACCGCCGCCCTCCTGGCAGGACTCGGCTTCGGGGGCATCGACTACGGCCTCAACCAGCTCTTCGCCGTCGGCTTCGGCCACCGCTCCGCCGCGATGCTGAACATCCTCAACGCCCACTTCGGCATCGGCGCGATCCTCGGCCCGGCCCTGATCGGCGCGGCAGGCGCCGATCACTACCCCGCGATCTTCGTGGCCTTCGCCCTGGCCAACCTCCCCCTGCTCCTCTGCCTGAAGGGCGTACGGGACAAGGCACCGAACCCCACGGACACCACCGCCACCACGACGACCCCAGCGACCCCCCTCACCCGCAGCCTGACGTCCATCCTCACCGTCTTCGTGGCCCTCTACGTCCTGCACGTCGGCATCGAGGCCGGCGTGGGCGGCTGGGAACCCACCCACCTGGAGACGGTCGGCTACGGCGCGGGGATCGCCGCGACGGCCACCTCCGTCTACTGGCTGATGATGACGATCGGCCGCTTCCTGGTCGCGCCCCTCGCCCTGCGCTTCTCGGCTCCGGCGATCATCACCGTCTCCTGCGCCGGCATGACCGCCTGCCTGCTCCTGGCCGCCGTACCCGACCTGGCGCCGTACGCCTACGCCGGCGTAGGCCTCTTCATCGCACCCATCTTCCCCACCGGCCTCCCCTGGCTGCACCGGGCCGCCCCCGGCGCCGCCCGAGCGGGTGCCCTGGTCATCGCCGCCTCCATGATCGGCGGAGTGGCAGCCGGCCCCGCCCTCGGCAAGGTCATCGAATGGTCCGACATCAGGGCCGTACCCCTCCTCCTGGCGGCAACCTCCGCGGCCTGCCTGACAGCCACCCTCTGGCTGATCCGCGCAACCCGTACAGAGAACGCCCACCCATGACGATCCCCGCCCACGGCCGTCGTACAGGGGGGCGGCCGGTGACAGCGGTGAGGCGTCGGCCGATCGCGCCCGCAGCCGCCGTACCAGGGGAGCGGGTCGTCGCGGTGCGGCGCAGCCCGTCGCGTAGTCCGTCGCGTAGTCCGTCACTGCCACGTCCGACTGTGGCAGCGGGCAGCAGTGCGCCCGACTTGCGACGGGCTCGCCGCACGGCCACGACCTCGACCCACCCACGGCCGACAGGCGTCCGACGACCACCCACAACGACCCGCACCCGAAACGACCCGCACCCGAAACGACCCGCACCCACAACGACCCGCACCCACAACGACCCGCACCCCATCCCCGAAGGGACCCCAGATGACCGCCCTGACCGCCAGCCCAGACGGCTTCCTTCTCAACGGCACCCCCTTGAGGATCATCTCCGGCGCCCTCCACTACTTCCGGGTCCACCCCGACCACTGGCCCGACCGCCTGCACAAGGCCCGCCTCATGGGCCTCAACACGGTGGAGACGTACATCCCCTGGAACCTCCACCAGCCGGAACCGGGCACCCTCGTCCTGGACGGACTGCTCGACCTCCCCCGCTTCCTGCGCCTCGCCGCCGCGGAGGGCCTGCACGTCCTGCTGCGTCCGGGCCCGTACATCTGCGCGGAGTGGGACGGCGGCGGCCTGCCCCACTGGCTCACCGCGGACGCGGACATCCGCCTCCGCAGCAGCGACCCCCGCTTCACGGGCGCGGTCGACCGCTACCTGGACCTCCTCCTCCCCCCACTCCTCCCGCACATGGCCGCGTCCGGCGGCCCGGTCATCGCCGTACAGGTGGAGAACGAGTACGGCGCCTACGGCGACGACACGGCGTACCTCAAGCACTTGGAGGCCGCCCTGCGCACCCGCGGCGTGGAGGAACTCCTCTTCACCTGCGACCAGGCCGACCCCGAGCACCTCGCCAAGGGCAGCCTCCCCGGCGTCCTGGCGACGGGCACCTTCGGCGGCCGTATCGACCGCTCGCTGGAGCGTCTGCGCGAGCACCAGCCCGAAGGCCCGTTGATGTGCGCCGAGTTCTGGATCGGATGGTTCGACCACTGGGGCGGCCCGCACCACGGCAGGGACACGGAGGACGCCGCCGCCGACCTGGACCGCCTGCTCTCGGCGGGCGCCTCCGTCAACATCTACATGTTCCACGGCGGCACCAACTTCGGCTTCACGAACGGCGCCAACCACCACCACACCTACGCCCCCACCGTCACCTCGTACGACTACGACGCCCCCCTCACCGAGCACGGCGACCCCGGCCCGAAGTACCACGCCTTCCGCGAGGTCATCGCCCGCCACGCGCAGGTCCCGGACGAGCCGGTCCCGTCCCCGGCACCCAAACTCCCGCCGACGACGGTCGAGTTGACCCACCGCACGCCACTCCTCCCCCTGCCGGCCACCGCGAAGG
>NZ_JARGEF010000343.1:0-6631 GCF_033794725.1 Streptomyces sp. ID05-39B
TCCTTTGTACTCACCCGAGAGACTCTCTCAGGCTTTCCTCCGGGCGCTTCCCTTCGGTCTTGCGTTTCCGACTCTATCAGACCGTTTCCGGATCCGATTCCCTGTCGGCGGGATTTGTCTTGGGCTTTTGGCTTTCGCCTGTCGGCCTTTCGACATTCACTACGTTAGCCGATTCTCTCGCCAGCTCATAATCGAGCTTCGTCGAGTTCGAATTCAGACATGCGAACACGTCGAATTCGACCCCCGCTGAGGGGGCGATCTAGGTAGTGGGTTGGCCGCTTCCGGCTGCAGGCGAATGCCGTACCCGGGTCAAGCGGCTCGGGCTACGTTACGCCGCTCCCCAAGGGGAGTCAACTTCGGCGGCGCCTGGGTACATGGGCCCGGTAGGGACTCACTGTCGGGTCGTCAGCGACCCAGTAGCGCCAGGGGTGGACGCCTCCGTCACCGGAGACTCCGGTGCGCGGGCCGTTGCGCACCTGGTCGGCAGGGACCGGGGTGCCCCTGAGGACACGGATCGGGGTGTCGCCGCAGGCACAGGCGTCCGTTCCGTCGAGGGCACGGTCGACGTCCAGGGCCGTGGCCAGGCGGGCGGGGCCTTTGGCCAGTTCCTTGTCGCTTCGGGCCGAGAGTCGACGTTTGCGGGCCTGTTCGGCGCCTTCGACCACCTCGCCGGCGCGGAGGAGGACACCGCTCGCTTCCCCCTCAGGACCGCAGACGAGGTTCATGCAGTGCCACATGCCGTAGGTGAAGTAGACGTACACATGTCCGGCCGGGCCGAACATCACGCTGTTGCGGGCCGTGCGGCCACGGAAGGCGTGGGAGCCGGGGTCGTTCGGGCCGTCGTAGGCCTCGACCTCGGTGAGGCGAAGGGTGATCGGACCGTCCGGGGTGGTGCGCACGATGAGGCGGCCGAGGAGTTCGGGGGCGACGTCCAGTACAGGGCGCTCGAAGAAGGTCCTGGGCAGGGGCGTACGGTCGGGGGTCGCGATCATGCCCTCCGAGAGTAGTGGAGACGGTCGGTGCGCCGGGGTGGCCGGCCCGGACTCGGCTTGCCAGGGTGGAGCGCGGAACCGGTCCCGGCCGGATTGCGTTGGTAGGGATCAAGGATCCCGTCGTAGAGGTCGTAGAGGGAGAGTCATGGCGTTCAAGAAGCTGCTCGCGAGTCTCGGTGCCGGTGGGGCCTCGGTCGAGACGGTGCTGACCGAGGTCAACGTCGTCCCGGGTGGCGTGGTGCAGGGTGAGGTGCGGATCCAGGGCGGGTCCGTCAACCAGCAGATCGAGGGGCTGTCGGTCGGGCTCCAGGCCAAGGTCGAGGTCGAGAACGGCGACCAGGAGTACAAGCAGGACGTCGAGTTCACGAAGCAGCGGCTGGGCGGGGCCTTCGAGCTCCAGGCGAACGCGGTGCACGCCGTGCCGTTCGGGCTGGAGATCCCGTGGGAGACGCCGATCACGATGATCGACGGACAGGCCCTGCGCGGGATGAACATCGGGGTGACCACCGAGCTGGAGATCGCCCGCGCCGTGGACTCCGGTGACCTGGACCCGGTGAACGTGCACCCGCTGCCCGCGCAGAAGGCGATCCTGGACGCCTTCCTCCAGCTCGGCTTCCGCTTCAAGAACGCGGACGTCGAGCGCGGTCACATCCGGGGTACGCGGCAGAAGCTGCCCTTCTACCAGGAGATCGAGTTCTTCCCGCCGGCGCAGTACCGCGGCCTCAACCAGGTCGAGCTGAGCTTCGTGGCCGACGAGCAGGCGATGGACGTCGTCCTGGAGATGGACAAGAAGCCGGGCCTGTTCAGCGAGGGCAGCGACACCTTCCGCTCGTTCAAGGTGGGGCTGAACGACTTCCAGGGGACCGACTGGGCGGCGTACCTCAACCAGTGGCTGTCCGAGGTCGGCAGCAAGCGCAACTGGTTCTAGGCTCGGAGCCGCTGATTCCAGAACCGATTCGGGAGGTACCGAGGTGACCGAGCTCAAGCGCCGGCCGCTCCCCCACGACTTCCATCCGCCCGTGCCGTCGTTCACGGTGACGAGCGAGGACGTCGAGGAGGGCGGGACACTCAAGGGCGACCAGGTCCAGGCTGACGGGAACACCTCGCCGCAGCTGCGGTGGGAGGGCTTCCCGCCGGAGACCAAGAGTTTCGCGGTGACCTGTTACGACCCGGACGCGCCGACGGGCAGCGGGTTCTGGCACTGGGTGCTGTTCGACATCCCCGCCTCGGTGACCGAGCTTCCGGCGGGTGCGGGCGGCGGTAGGTTCGCGGGCCTGCCCGAAGGCGCCGTACACGCGCGCAACGACTACGGGACGAAGGACTTCGGCGGGGCCGCGCCGCCGCCCGGGGACGGGGCGCACCGGTACGTGTTCACGGTGTACGCGGTGGACCAGGAGAAACTCGGTCCGGATGCCGATGCCTCGCCGGCCGTCGTCGGGTTCAACCTGCGGTTCCACACGATCGCGCGAGCACAGTTGGTCGGTGAGTACGAGAACCCCGCGAGCTGAGCCGGCCCCCGGCTGAGTCAGCCCATCGTTCATTCAACGTTTGCCCGTCCCTGGTCTTGGAAGTGATCAGGGGCGGGCATTTTGTTGCCGGGGGCGCGGGGGGCATCCCCCGTGGGAGCAGCAGATATTGCGTTGTCCATCTCGGCGTGCCCGGCCAGAGTTGACCCCAGCCCGCCAGGGGGTGGGCCGGTGCACACAGGAGGTGGGCTGGTATGCGGGACACGCTGGTACTGAACGCGAGCTTCGAGCCGCTGTCGACGGTGACGTTGAACCGTGCCGTCGTTCTGGTGCTTCAGGACAAGGCCGTCGTCGAGCAGGCCCACCCCGAACTGCGGATGCGGGGAGCCGAGGTGGACATACCGGCGCCCCGGGTCATCAGGCTGTGCAGGTACGTACGGGTGCCGTTCCGAAGACAAGCACCGTGGTCGAGGCGGGGTGTGCTGGTCAGGGACCGGCACCGGTGCGCGTACTGCGGCCACCGGGCGACCACGGTGGACCACGTGGTGCCGCGGGCTCAGGGTGGTCAGGACTCCTGGCTCAACACGGTCGCCTCCTGCGCCGAGGACAACCACCGTAAGGCGGACCGGACTCCGGACCAGGCGGGGATGCCGTTGCTGCGGCTGCCGTTCGAGCCGACGCCGCAGGACGCGATGCTTCTCGCCCTGGGTCAGGACGACTTGGCCGCGCTGCCGGAGTGGCTGACCATGGACGCCGCCTAGCGGAGTTGTCGTACGTGGCTGTACGCACGGTTCCCCGCGACCCCTGACGGAGGGGGCGCGGGGAACCGTGCGTCTGCGGGGTCCTGCGTGTCAGTCGATGGAGGGCTTCTCGCGGCGTTCCTTCGGGCTGTCCGAGCCGCCGTTGGAGCCCGAACCGCCTCCCATGCCGCCGAAGTTGCCCATGGCGCCGGACAGGCCCTTGAGCGCGTCGCCGATTTCGCTGGGGACGATCCAGAGCTTGTTGGCGTCGCCTTCGGCAATCTTCGGGAGCATCTGGAGGTACTGGTAGGACAGGAGCTTCTGGTCCGCGTCGCCGGCGTGGATCGCCTCGAAGACCGTACGGACCGCCTGGGCTTCGCCCTCGGCGCGCAGGGCGGCGGCCTTGGCTTCGCCCTCGGCCCTGAGGATGGCGGACTGCTTCTCGCCCTCGGCCGTGAGGATCGCGGCCTGGCGCGTGCCTTCGGCGGTGAGGATCGCGGCGCGCTTGTCACGGTCGGCGCGCATCTGCTTCTCCATCGAGTCCTGGATGGAGGTCGGGGGCTCGATCGCCTTCAGTTCCACGCGGTTGACGCGGATGCCCCACTTGCCGGTGGCCTCGTCGAGGACGCCGCGCAGGGCCGCGTTGATCTCCTCGCGGGAGGTCAGGGTCCGTTCGAGGTCCATACCACCGATGATGTTGCGCAGGGTGGTGACGGTGAGCTGCTCGATCGCCTGGATGTAGCTGGCGACTTCGTAGGTCGCGGCGCGGGCGTCGGTCACCTGGTAGTAGATGACGGTGTCGATGTTGACGACCAGGTTGTCCTGGGTGATCACCGGCTGCGGGGGGAACGGCACGACCTGTTCACGCAGGTCGATGCGGTTGCGGATGGTGTCGATGAACGGAACGACGATGTTGAGGCCCGCGTTGAGCGTCCGCGTGTAGCGGCCGAACCGCTCCACGATCGCGGCGCTCGCCTGTGGGATGACCTGGATCGTCTTGATCAGGGCGATGAAGACCAACACCACCAGGATGATCAAGACGATGATGACCGGTTCCATCGTGCTCCCCGTACCCTTCTCCGCCTCGGCGCTTTCGGAAGATCTTAGGCTTGTTGAAGATCTTGCTGGTCGAGTGTGACAGACCGTCGTCCGGCCCGTGGGCTGTTCTGTTCACTTACGCGGTGCGGGAGTTGGCAGGGTCAGATGACGATCGCCGTGGCCCCCTCGATGTCCACGACATCGACTTCCTGGCCCACCTCGTAGACCCGGTCGGTGTCGAGAGCACGCGCCGACCAGACCTCGCCGGCCAGCTTGATGCGTCCGCCCGAGCCGTCGACCCGTTCCAGGACGACGGCCTGCTTGCCCTTCAACGCGTCGACCCCGCTGGCGAATTGGGGGCGCTGGGCGCTGTGCCGGGCCGCGATGGGCCGTACTACGGCGATGAGGGCGACGGAGACGGCCACGAAGACGAGCACCTGGGCGACCACGTCGAAGCCGAGCCCCGCCGTGACGGCCGCGGCCACCGCGCCGACCGCGAACATGCCGAACTCCGGCATGGCGGTGACCACCAGGGGGATTCCGAGCGCTGCCGCGCCTACGAGCCACCACACCCACGCGTCGATGTCGTTCACACGTTCATGGTAGGTCCGTCAGGTGTGCCGCCGACAGGGCGCGAACAGGGGCGGTCAGGCGAGCGGCAGTCCCTGGGCGGTCCAGCGGTCGCCGACCTGTTCCACGACGAGGGGGAGGCCGAAGCAGAGGGAGAGGTTGCGGGAGGTCAGTTCGAGTTCGACCGGGCCGGCGGCGAGGACCTTGCCCTGCCGGATCATCAGGACGTGGGTGAAGCCGGGGGCGATCTCCTCGACATGGTGCGTGACCATGATCATCGACGGGGCGATCGGGTCGCGGGCGAGGCGGCCGAGGCGGCGTACGAGGTCCTCGCGGCCACCGAGGTCGAGACCGGCGGCCGGCTCGTCCAGCAGCAGCAGCTCGGGGTCGGTCATCAGGGCGCGGGCGATGAGCGTGCGCTTGCGCTCTCCCTCGGAGAGGGTGCCGAACTTGCGGTCCAGGTAGTCGGTCATGCCGAGGCGGTCGAGGAAGGCGCGGGCGCGCTGCTCGTCGATCTCCTCGTAGTCCTCCTGCCAGCTGGCCGTCATGCCGTACGCGGCGGTCAGTACGGTCTGCAGGACGGTCTGGCGCTTGGGGAGCTTGTCGGCCATCGCGATGCCGGCCATGCCGATGCGGGGGCGCAGCTCGAAGACGTCGGTGCCGGGCGTGCCGAGGGTCTCGCCGAGGATGGTGGCGGTGCCGCTGCTGGGGTAGAGGTAGCTGGACGCGACGTTCAGCAGGGTCGTCTTGCCGGCTCCGTTGGGGCCGAGGATGACCCAGCGCTCGCCTTCCTTGACCGACCAGGAGACCTGGTCCACCAGAGCCCGGCCCTCGCGGACCACGGATACGTCCTGAAGCTCCAGAACATCGCTCATGAGCGCGTTGTCTCCCCTTGCAGTGTGGCCGGTCTCGGTTGTCGCGTACGCCAGTGGCTCGGACCGCCGCGCGCGGGTGGGCGCGGCCCTCCGGGAAAATCTACGCCACCGGCCGGGGGGACCGTTCCATCGGTCCGGTCCTTAGGCTGGGGGCATGCTTTCGGAACCGCGCTCTGGTCGCCTTGCCGCTTGGGGAAATGCCCTTTTGGCCGGACTTGTCTCTCCGGACGACGCTGTGCTCGCCATCGTCGGGGCGGACGCCGTGCACCGGGTGGAGGGGCTGCCCGGCGAGTCCGCGCCCGTCGGACTCACGCTCGCCCTGGGGCGGCTGCGGGCGCTCGGGGTGAGCGGGCTGCGGGTGGCGCTGCCGACGCCGGGGCATCCGCTGGGGCTGAGCGGGCCGCCGGAGTTCAACGCGCGGGCGCTGGAGGCCGAGGAGGCGGTGGTCTGTCACGGGGCCGCGCTCGGGCTGGTACCGGAGGTGTACGAGGCCGGGCCCGCGGGTGATGTGCATGTGGAGGTGGTGTGGCACTGCCTGCCCGTTCGGGAGGCTCCGCCGGCGGACGTGCCGTCGCTGGGTGAGGCCGAGCGGGAGCTGGCGGAGGCCCTGCGCGACGCCACGACCGTGCTGTCACGGCTGGACGTGGCCGGGTCGGGGCCGGTGGCGGAGGCGGCGGTCGAGGCGTACCGGGCTCGGGCGGAGCGGGGGCGGGAGATGCTGGCGCCGGGGTATCCGCCGCGGGCTGTGCGGGTGCTGGAGCTCGCGCAGCGGGTGGGGTTGTTGGTGTCGCTGGCGTACGAGAACGGGCACGGGGGCGCGGTGAGCGCGTCCGAGATGGGGGCTCGGGTTGCCGCTCTGCGGCCGGTGGAGCGGACGGGGCGGCGGGCGCAGGTGGCCGCGTACAACGCGTACGTGGAGGAGCGGGAGCGGTGAGGTCGTCGGGGTGTGG
>NZ_JARGEF010000344.1:0-6626 GCF_033794725.1 Streptomyces sp. ID05-39B
CCCCGGTACCGCCTGGACGCCGCTCCCGCGGGCCTGGGTGCCCGCACCCGGGCAGCACCAGGACGGGCTGTCCACCGCCGTGCCCGGCCGGCACCCGGAGGAGGACGCGCGGCCCGCCTGGAGTCCCGCCACGCCGCTGCGGCATCCGGACTTCGACGCCCCGCCCCCGCCCGCCGAGGCCGGACCCGACCCCGCGCTGTCATGGAGCGCTCCCATGACGCCGGGCGGCGCACCGGGTGCCACGCGGCCCGTCGTGACGTTCGCGCGGCCCGAGGGATTCGGCGACACGCCACGCGCGGGGTGGATGAGGCTGCGCGGGCACACCGTCGCGGCGGCAGCCTGTGTGGTCCTCGGACTCGGCCTCATCGGCGGTGCGGTCACCGGCAGTTGGCTCGTCGGCGACCCGGCGGACGCGGGCGAGCCCGGCGTCTACGCCACCGCGGGCGGCCTGTGGCACGGCGTGCCCGTCGACCAGCTGTTCCCGCCCACCGTGGACGGACAGGGCGCGGGCCCCGGCGGCGCCGACCGCACCTGGACACGGATCGCCGTCGCCCCGGACAGCGGCTGCGCCGGAGCCTTCGACCCGCTGCTCGCCAAGGCGCTCGCCCCGGTCGGCTGCGCCCGCCTGCTGCGCGCGACCTACACCGACGCCACCCGAAGCCACGTCACCACGGTCGGCATGCTGTTCACCAACGCCGACGCGGCAGGCATGCGTGCCCTCGACACCAGGTTCGACAGGGAAGGCCTGGCCCGCCGCACCGACCTGATGCCGCGCCCGTACGCGGCGAAGGGCACGGTCGCCGCCGCCTTCGGCGACGGGCAGCGCGCCTCCTGGACGGTGTCCGTCCTCACCGACGCCCCCGTCGTCGTCTACGCGGTCTCCGGCTGGGCCGACGGCCGTACGGTCGCCACCCCGCAGTCCGCCGTGGAGGCCACCGCGTCCGGCGCATCCACCGCCGTTGCCCAGGCGGGCGTGGGCCACGAGTCGAAGGGCCTCGCCGACCGTATCGAGCGCGGCCTGCGCAAGGCCGCCGTATCGCCCTCGGAGCCACCCTCATGAGCGGGCGCCGACTGTGCCGGGCCGGTGTGCTGAGCTGTCTGCTGGCCGCCGCGGTGGCCCTGGTGCCGCCCAGCACCGCCTACGCGGACGGCATCCGGGCCAAGCAGTGGGCCCTGGAGGCCCTGCACACCGAGGAGGCCTGGGGGACCACCAGGGGCAAGGGCATGACGGTCGCCGTCCTGGACACCGGCGTCGAGTCCGACCACCCCGACCTCGACGGCAACGTCCTCACCGGCAAGGACATGGTCGGCTTCGGCGCCGGACCCGGCGACCGGGCCTGGGCCCGCCACGGCACCGCGATGGCCGGCATCATCGCCGGTCACGGCCATGGCTACGCCGGCGGCGACGGCGTCATGGGCATCGCGCCGGAAGCGAAGATCCTCCCCGTCCGGGTGATCCTGGAGGACGGCGACCCGTCCCGCACCAAGGCCCGCAACACCCGCGGCAACGCCCTCGCCGAGGGCATCCGCTGGGCCGCCGACCAGGGCGCCGACGTCATCAACCTCTCCCTCGGCGACGACTCCGCCTCGGCCCATCCGGAACCCGCCGAGGACGAGGCGGTCCAGTACGCGCTGAAGAAGGGCTCGGTCGTCGTCGCCTCGGCCGGCAACGGCGGCGAGAAGGGCGACCACATCTCCTACCCGGCGGCCTACCCGGGTGTCATCGCCGTGACCGCCGTCGACCGCTACGGCACCCGCGCCTCCTTCTCCACCCGCCGCTGGTACGCCACGGTCAGCGCCCCCGGCGTCGACGTCGTCATCGCCGACCCGGACCACAAGTACTACGAGGGGTGGGGCACCTCCGCCGCCGCGGCCTTCGTCTCCGGTGCCGTCGCCCTCGTCAAGGCAGCCCACCCGGACCTGACCCCGGCACAGATCAAGAAGCTGCTGGAGGACACCGCCCGCAACTCTCCCACCGGCGGCCGCGACGACTCCCGCGGCTTCGGCTTCATCGACCCGGCCGCCGCGATCAGGGCCGCCGCCGGCCTCGCACCCGAGGACCTGCGCCCGGCGGCGTACGGCGAGAAGTACTTCGGCCCCGGCCCGGACGAGGAGAAGACCGACGAAGCGGCCTCGGGCTGGGCCGGGCCGCTCGCGGGCGGCACCGGCGGAGTGCTGCTGGTCGCCGCCGTGGTCCTGTGGCGGGGCCGCCGCACCCGCGCCCGCGAGGACCGGCAGCAGCGCTACGACGCCTTCTGAGCCGGCAGGCGGTACGGCCCGTCCCGGCCCCGTCAGGCGTCCGTGAACGCGGACATCGCCGCCTCGGCCGCCGCCTCCACCAGCGCGATGCCCCGCGCCTGCGTCGCGTTGCCGTCCGACAGCACGGCCACCAGGCAGTCGTGCCCGCCGGACGTCACCCGCCCGATGCTGTTGACGTCCCACAGCCCCGTCGCCGTCCGCGGCAGCCAGCCGTTCTTCAGGGCCCACGCGGACCCGTCGGCGACCGCCGAGACACCCCAGTGCTGACCCGCCGCGATCCGCCCCATCAGCCCCTGGAGGTACGTGCGCGAGGCCTCGCTCAGTTCGGAGCCGGTCGAGTCGGTGCCGAAGACCTGCCGCAGCAGCGTCAGCTGGTCGGCGGCCGTGGTCCGGGTCAGCCCCCACAGCAGGCCGTCGCCGCCCTCGGTACCGGTGAGCCCGAACCGTTCGTTCGCCGCGTCGAGCCCCGCCGCGCCGCCGACGGAGTTCCACAGGGCCGTCGCCGAGTCGTTGTCGCTGCTCTCGATCATCGCGGTCGCGTACGCCTTCTCACCGGCCGTGAGGCGACGACCGGCGTCCTGCGCCTGAAGCAGCAGCGCCGCAAGAATGTCCACCTTGACGATGCTCGCCGTGTCGAAGGCACCCGTGCCGTGGACGGCACTCAGTCCGGAGCCGACGTCCAGCACGGCCACGGACACCCGCGCCGCGTCCGGCACGGTCACCGATGCCATCGCCTTCGCCAGCAGGGCGGCGGGGTCCGCAACGGACCCCGCCGCCTCCGACCCCACCGCCTCCGGCACCTGGGCCTCCGACGCTGCGGCCTCCGGCTCGGACCGGGTCACGGACTCCACCGGCACCTCCTCGCTCGCCGACGCGGAGGGCGTCGGCGCCGCCGACGATACGGCGCCCGGACCCGAGTGCGCCTGCGCCTTCACGTACACCGTCCCGGCCGCCGAGGCACCCAGCACGGCCACCGAGGCGAGCGCACAGTACAGAAGGGGACGACGGTGCCCGGACGGACGAGCGCGGCTGCCGCGGCGTGCTCTGGAGGACTCCATGTCCGTGATGCTGGAGGCACCGACTGTGCGCCTCGTCAGACGCAGGTCAGATGTACGTCAGCGATGCCTGAGAAACCTGTGAAAGCGGTCACCGCCGTGTTTCCGGGCCCGCACAACCCCAGCAGTTTCCCCCCGATAGGGTCGGTGACCGTGGCGAACAAGAACATTCCCGACCCCGGCTTCTCCGACGACGAGGGCTCCGCCGACCCGGCGCTGAGCGCGGCGCTCGCCGCCTGGGCCGAGGACCGCACCGCCGTGGGACCCGTGCTGGCGGCGCTCCAGGGCGCCCGGCTGCTCGTCCCCGTCGTCGCCGTGCTCGGGGAGGTCGAGGAGGACGAGCACGGGCTGCGCCGCGAGAAGACGAGCGACATGGCCGTACCGACCCTGAAGGCCGGTCACCGCACGGCCCTGCCGGCCTTCACCTCCACCGCGTCCCTGGCCCGCTGGGACCCGCAGGCCCGTCCCGTCGCCGTACCCCTGCACCAGGCCCTCCAGGCCGCCGCCCACGAGAAGGCCGACACGGTCGTCCTCGACCTGGCCGGGCCGGTCGCCTTCGAACTGACGGGGGCCGCCCTGCTGGCACTCGCCGAGGGCCGCACCACGACCGACCCGCTGGCCGACCCTGCGGTCGTCGAGGCCGTACGGGCCGCCGTGGCCGCCGAGCCGGCCGTCCTGAGCGCGCACCTGGCGCCGGGCCGGGCCGACGGCACGCTGGCCCTGGTCCTCGCCCCGCACGCCGCTCCCGCCGAGGCCGCGCGGGCCGTGGCGGAGCGCATCGCCGCCGACGAAACACTGAGGGCCCGCCTGGTGCGCGGCCTCGACCTGGCACTCCTGCCGGCCGGAACCACCCCTCCGGGCGAGCCCCTCTACGTACGCGACTGATCCGGACGGCAGGCCCTAGCCGTACACCGGCCCGGTGTACTTCTCGCCCGGACCCTGGCCCGGCTCGTCCGGGACGAGCGACGCCTCGCGGAAGGCCAGCTGGAGCGACTTCAGGCCGTCGCGCAGCGGTGCCGCGTGGAAGGAGCTGATCTCGGTCGTGCTCGCGTCCAGCAGGCCGGCGAGGGCGGTGACCAGCTTGCGGGCCTCGTCCAGGTCCTTGTACTTGTCGCCCTCGTCGGTCAGACCGAGCTTCACCGCGGCCGCGCTCATCAGGTTGACGGCGACCGTCACGATCACCTCGACCGCCGGGACCTCGGCGATGTCGCGGGTCATCTCGTCGAAACCGGCGGTGCCGGAGGGCTCGGGGCTGTCCGAGGGGGAGGTCTCACTCATGCCCCACACGATAGGGCCCGCCGTACGCCCTCTTGACAGCAGGAGGCGGGAGACACCGGATTCGCGCACGCGTGAACCAGCTGCTAATCTCGTGTAACGACCGGTCGGACACGCGTGCCCTTCAAGCAGGTGGATCCGGCCCACAAGTGGAGGCTCCGAACTCCCACCCGACCACCCTCCGGGGCGGCGGGTCACCCCGGTCAGGCGGCCCCCATCGTTCCGTACGGACGATGGAGTCGCCCGGTAGTGCGCCCCGCGATCCTCGCGGCGGTGCTCCGGTAGTGCTTGGAGCCCCGCATGTGATCGTTGGGGCATTTTTTGTGCTTCGGCGTGGTTGGCAACCATCGAACACAGACGTTACGCGGCCGTTCGCCAGACTGCCGTGTGGTGCTACCGAGGAGGATCCATCAGCGCCGAGCCCCGCATCAACGACCGGATTCGCGTTCCAGAGGTGCGACTTGTCGGTCCCAGTGGCGAGCAGGTCGGCATCGTGCCGCTCGCGAAGGCACTGGAGCTTGCCCAGGAGTACGACCTGGACCTGGTCGAGGTGGCGGCAACCGCCCGCCCGCCCGTGTGCAAGCTCATGGACTACGGGAAGTTCAAGTACGAGTCGGCCATGAAGGCCCGTGAGGCGCGCAAGAACCAGGCGCACACGGTCATCAAGGAGATGAAGCTCCGGCCGAAGATCGACCCGCACGACTACGACACCAAAAAGGGTCACGTCGTCCGGTTCCTCAAGCAGGGCGACAAGGTCAAGATCACGATCATGTTCCGCGGTCGTGAGCAGTCCCGCCCCGAACTGGGCTACCGACTGCTGCAGCGTCTGGCGGAGGACGTCCAGGACCTCGGGTTCATCGAGTCGAACCCGAAGCAGGACGGCCGAAACATGATCATGGTTCTCGGTCCGCACAAGAAGAAGACCGAGGCGATGGCCGAGGCTCGCCAGGCTCAGGAAGCCCGCAAGGCCGAAGCGAAGGCCAACCCGGGCCGCTCGCAGAACGCCGCGGACTCCGACGCCGTGAACGCCGAGGAGTCAGAGGGGTCCGAGGGTTCCGTGGAGTCCCAGGAGCCCGAGTCCGCCGAGGCCTCCGCCGAGGCGTGACCTCCCAGGACGTCAGTCCCAGGACGTAACCCATACAAGCGACGCTCCACCCGTGCCCGGTTTTCACGACCGGGCACCGGAGCGCCACCGACGAGGAGAGAACGGCGCTATGCCGAAGAACAAGTCGCACAGCGGTGCCAGCAAGCGCTTCAAGATCACCGGCTCCGGCAAGGTGCTCCGTGAGCGCGCCGGCAAGCGCCACCTGCTCGAGCACAAGTCGTCGCGCGTGACGCGTCGCCTCACCGGCACCGCCGAGATGGCCCCCGGCGACGCCAAGAAGATCAAGAAGCTTCTCGGCAAGTGACGTACGGGCGCCTCGCCGCCGTACGTACGTCTGAACCGGGACCCAATCGTTTCCGGGTCGTGTGAGTCCCACCACGGCCCCGCTACAAGGAGTTAAAAGTGGCACGCGTCAAGCGGGCAGTCAACGCCCACAAGAAGCGCCGGGCGATCCTCGAGGCGGCCTCCGGCTACCGCGGTCAGCGTTCGCGCCTGTACCGCAAGGCCAAGGAGCAGGTCACCCACTCGCTGGTCTACAACTACAACGACCGCAAGAAGCGCAAGGGTGACTTCCGCCGGCTGTGGATCCAGCGCATCAACGCCGCTGCCCGCGCCAACGGCATCACGTACAACCGTTTCATCCAGGGTCTGAACGCCGCGAGCGTCGAGGTCGACCGCAAGATCCTGGCCGAGCTGGCCGTCAACGACCCGACCGCGTTCGCCGCGCTCGTCGAGGTCGCCCAGAAGGCGCTGCCCTCGGACGTGAACGCGCCGAAGGCTGCGTGACGCCGCGCCGGCCGAGCCGGCAGTGACATGACCCGGACCCGTAGGCGAACGCCGCCTGCGGGTCCGAGTGCGTCCGGCCCGAGTTCTTCCGGGGCGAAAGAAGCCGGGGCCCGCCCCCCCCTGCCAATCCACCGAAGGTGAAGATG
>NZ_JARGEF010000345.1:0-6611 GCF_033794725.1 Streptomyces sp. ID05-39B
GCTCAAGCATGTGCGCGAGGCCGGCATGTACACGAGCTGGACGGAGCAGGAGCCACCGCCTCCTCGTACGGTGGCTCCTGCTCCGTCCAGCTCGTGTACATGCCGGCCTCGCGCACATGCTTGAGCAGCGCCTCCCGCACCCGTTCCGGGGCGGCCGGGCCCAGCCCGAACACGGTCTGCCAGGCCGCCCACGCCAGCTGCCCGTCCGGCCCGCCCACCTCGGCGTGCGTGACCTGCTCCAGGAGCTCCGCCCAGCGCCGCGGGCACTCGGTGAGCACGGCCAGCGCCGCCCGGACGTCGGCGCTGCGCTTGGTGTCGTGCGTGGACAGGACCGTCCCGGTGAGCGGCCAGTCGCGCTGCACGCGCGCGCAGTACGCGTGGAAGGCGGCGGGGGAGACGCCCGGCCGGCCGGGATCGCCGCCCACCTCGTTCGCCGAGAGCAGCGGCACGTACCGGTAGAACGCCGTGTCCTCCACCGACTTGGCCCGCAGCGCGGACGCGGTCTGCGCGAACCGGGTGCGCAGCTCCACCGCCGCCGGACCGTCCCCGCCGCCCAGCACCAGGCCGCGCACCACGTCCACCGCGCCCGCCTCCTCGGGCACCACGAAGGCCAGCCGGGCCTCAGCCGCCGCCTCCTCGGTGACGACCGTGGCCGCGTCGCCGCGGACGTACGGCCGGTAGACCTCCATGCGCACCAGCAGCTCCTCCAGGGCGGTGCGCAGCGCCCACGGTGCCCGGTCGCGCAGCGCGGGGTCCGGGGACGCGGCGCACGCGCGCGTGGCCGCCCGCGTCAGCCGGTCCAGCTCGGTGGCCAGCTCGTGCCGGAGCACCGCGTACGCCGCCCGCCGCACCGTCGCCGCCCAGTTCCCGCCGCGGTCGGTCTGCGGGGCCGCGAACCGCCGGTACAGCTCCAGCAGCTCCCCGGCGCCCGCCGGGTCCGTGAACAGGCCGTCCACCTGGCGCAGGGCGTCGTAGCCGGTGGTGCCGGCCACCGGCCAGGTGTCCGGCAGCGCCTCGCCGTGCGCGAGGATCTTCTCCACGACCGTCCAGCGGCCCCCGCTCGCCGCGTGCAGCCGCGTCAGATAGGCGTCGGGGTCGGCCAGCCCGTCGGGGTGGTCGACGCGCAGCCCGTCCAGCACGCCCTCGCGCAGCAGCTGGAGGATCTTGCCGTGGGTGGCGTCGAACACCTCCGGGTCCTCCACCCGCACCCCGATCAGCTCCGAGATGCTGAAGAAGCGCCGGTAGTTCAGCTCGGTGCGGGCCAGCCGCCACCACACCGGCCGGTACCACTGCGCGTCGAGCAACCGCGGCAGCGGCAGGTCCCCGGTGCCCTTACGCAGCGGGAAGGCGTGGTCGTAGTAGCGCAGCACGTCCCCGTCGACGCGCAGCTCGCCCAGCACCTCGCCCACCGGCCCGCCGAGGACGGGCAGCAGCACCTGGCCGCCCTGCGCCTCCCAGTCGATGTCGAACCAGCGCGCGTACGGCGATGTCGGGCCCTCCCGCAGCACCTCCCACAGGGCGCGGTTGTGCCGCGGCGCCATGGCCATGTGGTTGGGCACGATGTCCACGACCAGCCCCAGCCCGTGCCCGCGCGCGGTGTCCGACAGCGCCCGCAGCCCCTCCTCGCCGCCCAGCTCCGCCCGCACGCGCGCGTGGTCGACCACGTCGTAGCCGTGCAGGGAGCCGGGTACGGCCTCCAGCACCGGCGACAGATGCAGATGCGACACGCCGAGCGAGGCCAGGTAGGGCACGGCCGCCGCCGCGGCCTCGAACGGGAACCCGGGCTGGAGCTGGAGCCGGTAGGTGGCCGTGGGCACGGCGGGGACAGGGCGCTCAGAGGTCATGCAGACCTACGTACCCGCCCTGCCCCCTTTTCTGTCATCCCGCCCACCGGCCGGCGGCCGGGCGGGCCCCTACGCGGGCCGCTGAAGGACGGTCATGCTCCGGTCCACCAGCGTCAGCCGGTCCCCGGCCGCCACCTTCACACCCGCCCCCCGCTCCACCGCCTCCGGGTTCGCCGTGTCCACGACCACCTGCCACTGGCGGCCGTGGTCGACCGGCACCACGAACTCCAGGGTCTTGGGGGAGGCGTTGAACATCAGCAGGAAGGAGTCGTCGGTGATCCGCTCCCCGCGCGAGCCCGGCTCGGAGATCGCGTTGCCGTTGAGGAACACCGTCAGGGTGGAGGCCTGCGAGGAGTTCCAGTCCCGCTGGGCCATCTCCTTGCCCTCCGGCGTGAACCACGCGATGTCCGACAGATCGTCGTGGGTCCCCTCCACCTGCCGTCCGTGGAAGAAGCGGCGGCGGCGGAACACGGGGTGCTCCTTGCGCAGCCGCACGATCGCCCGCGTGAAGTCGAGCATCGTCTCGCCCTCCCCCTCGGGGTCGGGCCACTCCACCCACGCCAGCTCGCTGTCCTGGCAGTACGCGTTGTTGTTGCCGTGCTGGGTGCGCGCCACCTCGTCCCCGTGGCTGATCATGGGCACACCCTGCGACAGCATCAGCGTGGCCATGAAGTTGCGCATCTGCCGGGACCGCAGCTCCAGCACGTCCGGGTCGTCGGTGTCGCCCTCCACCCCGCAGTTCCAGGACCGGTTGTGGCTCTCGCCGTCCCGGTTGTCCTCGCCGTTGGCCTCGTTGCGCTTGTCGTTGTACGACACCAGGTCACGCAGGGTGAACCCGTCGTGGCAGGTCACGAAGTTGATCGAGGCCAGCGGCCGGCGCCCGTCGTCCTGGTACAGGTCGGAGGAGCCGGTCAGCCGCGAGGCGAACTCCGCGAGCGTGCGCGGCTCGCCCCGCCACAGGTCCCGTACGGTGTCGCGGTACTTGCCGTTCCACTCGGTCCACAGCGGCGGGAAGTTCCCCACCTGGTAGCCTCCCTCGCCCACGTCCCACGGCTCGGCGATCAGCTTGACCTGGGAGACGACCGGGTCCTGCTGCACCAGGTCGAAGAACGACGACAGCCGGTCCACCTCGTGGAACTGGCGGGCCAGGGTGGCCGCGAGGTCGAAGCGGAACCCGTCGACATGCATCTCCAGGACCCAGTACCGCAACGAGTCCATGATCAGCTGGAGCACGTGCGGGGACCGCATGAGCAGCGAGTTCCCGGTCCCGGTGGTGTCCGTGTAGTACCGAGGGTCCTCCGCCAGCCGGTAGTACTGCGCGTTGTCGATGCCCCGGAAGGACAGCGTCGGTCCCAGGTGGTTGCCCTCGGCGGTGTGGTTGTAGACCACGTCGAGGATCACCTCGATCCCCGCCTCGTGCAGCGCCCGCACCGCCGACTTGAACTCCAGCACCTGCTGCCCGCGGTCGCCCCAGGAGGCGTACGCGTTGTGCGGGGCGAAGAAACCGATCGTGTTGTAGCCCCAGTAGTTGTTGAGGCCCATGTCGACCAGACGATGGTCGTTGACGAACTGGTGTACGGGCATCAGCTCCAGTGCCGTGACGCCCAGCTCGGTGAGGTGCTCGATGATCGCCGGATGCGCGAGGGCGGCGTAGGTGCCGCGCAGCTCCTCCGGCAGCCCGGGGTGGCGCATCGTGAGGCCCTTGACGTGCGCCTCGTAGATCACCGTGTGGTGGTACTCGGTGCGCGGGCGCCGGTCGTCACCCCAGTCGAAGTAGGGGTTGACCACCACCGACGTCATCGTGTGGGGCGCCGAGTCGAGGTCGTTGCGCTTGTCGGGGGCCCCGAAGTGGTAGCCGTACACCTCCTCGCCCCAGGTCACCGAACCGCTGATCGCCTTCGCGTACGGGTCGAGCAGCAGCTTCGCCGAATTGCACCGCGAGCCGCGCTCGGGCGCGTACGGACCGTGCATCCGGAAGCCGTAACGCTGCCCCGGCATGATGCCCGGCACGTACGCGTGCCGCACGAAGGCGTCGCTCTCGCGAAGTTCCACCGCCGTCTCCGAGCCGTCGTCGTGCAGCAGACACAGCTCTACTCGGTCCGCGGCCTCCGTGAAGACCGCGAAGTTCGTACCGGCGCCGTCGTACGTGGCGCCGAGGGGATATGCCTCTCCAGGCCAGACCTGCATGGATACGACTCTTCCAGGTGTGCCGCTCCGCCGGGGACGCCTTCGCACCGAGTCTCCCGGAAAGTGGGGGAACCACCTGTGACTTACGTCCCTCTTACCGGGCGACCAGTGCATACGCCCCATTCGGCGTACGCCGAACCAGTGGGGCTTACAACGTACTCCCGGGGCACAGGGGGAGTAGGGGGAAGATGTGCGCACGACAGTGCGCCGCCACCTGGGCAAGGTGGTGGCAGGCGCGGCCGTCGCGGTCGCCGCGACGGCCGCGATGATCGCGATCACCCTGCCGGGCACGGCAGGGGCGGAAGGAACGACCGGGGGCTCCGGCGAGAAGACGGCGGCGGGGCAGCAGGGCTCCGGCCAGGCCGCCGCGGGGCAGCAGGGCGGCCCCGCGGCGGTGGCGCCCGGCGTCGTCGAACAGGCGCCCGCCGAGGGTGAGCGGGGCACCGGGCGCGACCCGCTGACCGACGACGAGATCGCCCGCGTCGAGCGCATCGCGCTCAGCAGGCAGCTGTTCGACGCGAGCCAGGACGTCGACGGCGACCGGGGCCCGCAGCCTCTCGGCGTGGACCTCGCCGACCCCGAGGCGGAGGAGGTGGACGACCCCTCGGCCCCCCGGCGCGCCGAGGTCAGCTTCTACGACTACAAGGACGACACCCTCGTCACCAGGACCGTCAACCTGGACACCGGCAAGGTCGAGGCCACCGGCAGCGGACAGGGCGTCCAGCCGCCGCTCAGCCGCGCCGAGAACACCGAGGCGGCCACCCTGCTGATCGCCGACCCGCTCGGCGCGGGCCTGCGCGCCGACTACAAGGACGCCACCGGCAAGGCACTCACCTCACCGGACCAGCTGCAGCTCTCCAGCATGGTGTACCGCGCGGTGCCGGGCGCCCAGCCCGCCGCCTTCGACAGCTGCGGGATCCACCGCTGCGCGCGGCTGCTGCTCAAGGTGAAGAACGGCCCGTGGATCGACACCCGGTCCCTGGTGATCGACCTCAGCACCCGCAAGGTGGCCGCTCTCACCCGCTGAGCGCCCTTCGTCCGCTTTTCCGACTCACGCCTCCCGCGCCGGGCCGCGCCGCCCTGCCTCGGGAGGGTGACGCACAGGGAGTCCTGTCCTCATGCGCCTGAACCACCCGAACGGCGGCCACCGGCCGCTCGGTACTCGCCGCGCCCGCAGAGGCGCGGCCCTCGGCCTGTCCGTGGTCGCCCTGGCCGCCGGAGCGTCCGCGACGGGCACCGCCCCGGCCACCGCCCACCCCAAGGCGGCCCCCGTGGCCGCCCCGGACTGCAGCGCCGCCTACCGCATCCAGCAGAAACTCTCCAACGGCACGACCTGGAGCATGTGCTGGCGCTTCGAGTCCAAGTCCGGACTCGTCCTGGAGAAGATCTCCTACCAGCCGCCCGGCGAGGCCCGCCCGATCCGCGTCCTCAACAGCGCCAAACTCGCCCAGATCCACGTGCCGTACGACGACGGCTCCAACGAGTACAACGACATCACCGACTACAACTTCGGCGCGGGCCTGGTCAACATGACCCCCGCCGAATGCCCCGGCGGCACCATCAAGACCGTGAAGGTCCCGGACGCCTACAACTCCGAGAACCCCAACATCAAGGGCCTGTGCACCACCACCCGGGCCCGCGGTCACGCCTACCGGATGCAGACCGACTCCGGGAAGGTCTACCAGTCCCAGGGCAAGGACCTGCTCGTCTACACCGTCAACAAGGTGAGCTGGTACGAGTACATCACCGAGTGGCGGTTCGCCGACGACGGCACCGTCTCCATGAACGTCGGCGCCACCGGCAGCCTCTCGCCCTTCGACTACGACGCGGGCGACGGCCGCGGCTGGCCGATAGGCAAGGGCGCCACGTCCTACTCCACCAGCCACAACCACAACGTGTTCTGGCGGCTCGACTTCGGCCTCGACGGCTCCTCGAAGAACAAGGTCGAGCAGTACGACTCGGTGGTCAGCCCGCCCGCCGCCGGCGCCCAGGCCCCCACCAACAAGACCACCCGCACCCCCGTCACCAAGGAACTCGCGGGCGACGCCAAGAACATGCGCTGGTGGCGCGTGGTCAGCACCACGGGCAAGAACAAGGACGGCCACCCCCGCTCGTACGAGATCGTGCCCGGCGTCAGCAGCAAGTACCCGGGACGCGCCTTCACCCGGCACGACGTCTACTTCACGCAGTACAACAAGTGCGAGCAGTACGCCAACAACAATCTCCGCCTGTGCGCTGCCCGGCACCCCGTCACCGTCGACAAATGGGTGAACGGACAGGCCCTCACCCACCCCGTGGCCTGGGTGAACGTCGGCTTCCACCATGTCGCGCGGGACGAGGACCAGCAGCCCATGCCGGTGCACTGGCAGGGATTCTCGATCGTCCCCCGGGACGTCACCGCTATGAACCCGCTCACTCCGCCTGCCCTCGTCTCGGAGAACGGCCGTCCACGACCGCAGAGTTGAGAAACCACCCTGTCCATCCGGCTGCACCGCCGACCGCTACCGGAGTACCCTTCCTTGATCGTTGGGACGGGGATGCTCGGGGGAGCGGAAGGCGGTGCGCGGGTGGGCTCGGGAG
>NZ_JARGEF010000346.1:0-6479 GCF_033794725.1 Streptomyces sp. ID05-39B
CCGGACAGCCGGGACAGCCGGGGACGGCCGGGACACCGCCACCCCGGCCAGGCACAGCGCCCCGCCCGCCAGCGTGAGCACCCCCGGCACCTCGCCGAGCGCCAGCCAGGACATGAGCACGACCAGCGAGGGGACGGCGTACGTCGTCGCGCCCATCCGGCCGGCCGTCGTGCGGGCCAGCGCGTACGCCCAGGTGGTGAAGGCGAGCGCGGTCGGGAACACGCCCAGGTAGACCATGTTGAGAGTGGCCGTGACCGGCGCGTCGGCGGCGTCGGCCACCAGCTGCCCGGCGAACGGCAGGCACATCAGCGCGCCCACCAGGCAGCCGAACGTGGTCACCTGCAAGGCACTGGCCCGCCCCAGCGCCGGCTTCTGCGCCACCACCCCACCGGCGTACGCGACGGCGGCCAGCAGGCACAGCACCACCCCGAGCAGCGAGGAACCGCCCCCGCCCGACATCGACAGCCCGACCGTCACCGCGCCCGCGAACGACACCGCCATCCCGGCCAGCAGCCGCGGCGGCAGCCGGTCGCCGAGGAACCGCGCGCCGAGCAGGGCGATGAGCAGCGGCCCGATGTTCACGACCAGGGCCGCCGTGCCCGCGTCCACCTCCTGCTCGCCCCAGTTCAGCGCCACCATGTAGAAGCCGAACCACAGCACTCCCGAGACAGCGATCCCGCGCCAGGCGGACCGCGGCGGCACCCCCTCCCGCCGGACGAGGCAGATCAGCCCCAGGGTCAGGGCCCCGGCCAGCAGCCGGCCGAGGGCCAGCGCGCCGGGGGAGTACGCGGCGCCCGCACTGCGGATCGACACGAACGCGGAGGCCCACAGCACGACGGTGACCGACGCCGCACCGGCGGCGAGCAGTTCCGTACGGCGCTCAGGGCGACGGGCGGTGTTCATCATGCTCCTCAGTCTGGGAAGTCGAAGGGTGGGCGGGCTCGCGGCTTTCGGACGAGCCGTTCGTGGCGGGCGGCTCACCGCAGGTCCGCCCCGTGGATGCCGAGCAGCTCGCCCAGTGCCCGCTCGCCCGTCGCCGTCACCCGTACCGCCCGCTCGGAGCCGATGCGCTCGCACCAGCCCGCGTCGAGGGCGTGCCGGCACAGGGCGGCACCCGCGACCCCGGCGAGATGGGGCCGCCGCTCCGTCCAGTCGAGGCAGGCGCGGGCCAGCGGACGGCGGCCCGCGCGGTCCAGGGCGATGCCGGCATCGGCGAACCAGCCGAGCCCCGCCCGCGTGAGCGCGAACCCGGTGTCCTGGACGAGCAGCCCGCGCGCGGTGAGGGCGTCGGTGACGGCGATGCCGAGCCGCCCGGCGAGGTGGTCGTAGCAGGTCCGCCCCCGCGCCATCGCGGACCCGGCGCTCGACTCCCGCAGGTTGTGGGGCGGTATCGCCCCGGCGGGGGCGGCCTGGGCGGCCATGTCCTCCACGAGCTGGGCGATCCGCGCGTCGGCGAGCCGTACGTACCGGTGCCGGCCCTGCCGTTCCTCGGCGAGCATCCCGCCGGCGACGAGCTTGCCGAGGTGCTCGCTCAGCGTCGAGGCGGCGACTCCAGCGTGCCGGGCCAGCTCGCCCGCGGTCCAGGCCCGGCCGTCGAGCAGCGCCAGCAGACACGCGGCGCGTGTCTCGTCGGCGAGCAGAGCGGCCAGCCGGGCCAGCAGCGGGGCGCGGGGATCCCTCGTGGTCATGGCTCCAGCATGGGACACGGAAGGTTCGGCGGGCGCCGAAGTGTCCGCGGCCGGATCGTGCCTCGTCCTTCAGGCCGTGCGTCCCAGCCGCTCGTACTGCTGCGCGAGCCCGTCCAGCAGCGCCGCGAGGCCCGTCTCGAAGGCCCGCTCGTCCACCTTCTCCTGCTGGTCGGCGAGCAGATGGGCCTGGCCGAGGTGCGGGTAGTCGGCCGGGTCGTAGGCGCTGCGGTCGTCCACGAATCCGCCGGCGAAGGAGCCGAGCGCGGAGCCCATGATGAAGTACCGCATCAGCGCGCCGATCGAGGTGGCCTGCGCGGGCGGCCAGCCCGCCTCGACCATCGCGCCGTAGACCGCGTCGGCGAGCCGCAGCGCGGCCGGGCGGCGGCCGGGGCCGCGGGCGAGGACCGGGACGATGTTCGGGTGGTCGCGCAGGGCGGTCCGGTAGGAGACCGCCCAGTCGTGCAGCGCGGTCCGCCACGGCCGGCCGTCCTCGAACATCGACAGGTCGACCTGGGCGCTCACCGAGTCGGCGACCGCCTCCAGGATCTCGTCCTTGGTGCGGAAGTGATTGTAGAGCGAGGGCCCGCTGACCCCGAGTTCGGCGGCGAGCCGCCGGGTGGAGAGTGCCGGGAGGCCCTCCGTGTCCACGAGCGCGCGAGCCGTCGCGACGATGCGGTCGATGCTCAGCAAGGGCTTGCGCGGTCGGGCCATGGCGCACATAGTAGGGCTGCGAAGAACAAACTAGCAGTGCTAATTTAAATCCCGATCACATTCTCTGTGGGGTGACGCGCCATGCATCTGGGGCTCAGCGAGGAGCAGGAAGCCGTACGCCGGCTCGCCCGGGACTTCGTCGACCGTGAGATCACCCCGCACGCCGTCGCCTGGGACCGCGCCGAGGAGGTCGACCGGTCCGTCGTGAAGAAGCTCGGCGAGGTCGGCTTCCTGGGCCTGACGATCGACGAGGAGTACGGCGGCTCCGGCGGCGACCATCTCGCGTACTGCCTGGTCACGGAGGAGCTGGGCCGCGGCGACTCCTCCGTGCGTGGCATCGTCTCCGTCTCCCTCGGCCTGGTCGCCAAGACCGTCGCGGCCTGGGGGGACGAGGAGCAGAAGCGGCGCTGGCTGCCGGGGCTGACCTCCGGCGCGTACCTCGGCTGCTTCGGCCTCACCGAGCCCGGCACCGGCTCCGACGCCGGGAACCTCACCACCCGCGCGGTCCGCGAGGGCGACGAATACGTCATCAGCGGCACGAAGATGTTCATCACCAACGGCAGCTGGGCCGACGTCGTGCTGCTCTTCGCCCGCTCCACGGACGCCCCCGGCCACAAGGGCGTCTCCGCCTTCCTCGTCCCCACCGACACGCCCGGCCTGACCCGGCGCACCCTCCACGGCAAGCTCGGCCTGCGCGGCCAGGCCACCGCCGAACTGGTCCTTGAGGACGTCCGGGTGCCCGCGTCCGCGCTGCTCGGCCCGGAGGGCAAGGGCTTCTCCGTCGCGATGTCCGCCCTGGCCAAGGGCCGGATGTCGGTCGCGGCGGGCTGCGTCGGCATAGCCCAGGCCGCCCTGGACGCGGCCGTGCGGTACGCGGGGGAGCGGGAGCAGTTCGGCAGGACCATCGCCCACCACCAGCTCGTCCAGGAACTGCTCAGCGACATCGCGGTCGACGTGGACGCCGCCCGCCTGCTGACCTGGCGGGTCGCGGACCTCGTCGACCGCGGGCTGCCCTTCGCGGTGGAGTCCTCCAAGGCCAAACTCTTCGCCTCGGAGGCGGCCGTCCGCGCCGCCAACAACGCCCTCCAGGTCTACGGCGGCTACGGCTACATCGACGAGTACCCGGCGGGCAAGCTGCTGCGCGACGCCCGCGTGATGACCCTGTACGAGGGCACGAGCCAGATCCAGAAACTGGTCATCGGGCGGGCGCTCACGGGGGTTTCGGCTTTCTGAGTACGTCCTGAGTAGCCGGACGGATGTGGCACGGCCTCACCCGGCGGACCCTTGCCCCATGAGTGACACACCGGTCAAGCAGCAGAGCACGGCCGCCTTCTACGGCCAGGCCGTCGCCTCCTTCGCCATCGCCATGGCGGCCACGTCCATCGGCATCTACCAGCTGGACACGAACGCCTGGGTGCGGGCCTTCCTCGCTATCGCGGTCCTGTACCTGGTGACGTCCGCCTTCACGCTGTCGAAGGTGATCCGCGACCGGCAGGAAGCCGGGCAGATCGTGAGCCGGGTGGACCAGGCCCGCCTGGAGAAGCTCCTCGCCGACCACGACCCCTTCGAAAAGCTCTGAACTGCCCCCTAAGCGGGCGCTCACCTTCGGCGGTATGGTGGTGCTCCGGGTACCGAGAGGGGCGAACGAGCGATGAGTACGGCGCAGGACACGGCCGGCGGCGAGACCGAGCCGTGGGAAGGGGTCACCCCCGACGCGGCCCGGCGACTGCTCGTCGCCGCTGTGGAGGCCTTCGCCGAGCGTGGCTACCACGCGACGACGACCCGTGACATCGCGGGCCGCGCGGGGATGAGCCCGGCAGCGCTCTACATCCACTACAAGACCAAGGAAGAGCTGCTCCACCGCATCAGCCGGATCGGCCACGACCGCGCGCTGGACATCCTGCGCACGGCCGCGCGCGCCGAGGGCAGCGCGACCGACCGGCTCGCGGAGGCCGTCGGCTCCTTCGTCCGCTGGCACGCGGGCCGGCGCACCACCGCACGGGTCGTCCAGTACGAACTGGACGCCCTCGGACCCGAAGCCCGCGCCGAGATCCTCGCGCTGCGCCGCCAGGTCGACGGCGAGGTGCGCGGGATCATCGAGGAGGGCGTGGCGAGCGGCGAGTTCGACGTCATCGACGTGCACGGGACGACGCTCGCGGTGCTGTCCCTGTGCATCGACGTGGCCCGCTGGTTCAACGTGGACGGCCCGCGCACCCCCGACGAGGTCGGCGCGCTGTACGCCGACCTCGTACTGCGGATGGTGGGCGCGGCGAAGTAGCCGTGCCGCGGACCGTCCTTCAGAGGTAGTAGCGGGACACCGACTCCGCCACGCACACCGGCTTGTCCCCTCCCTCGCGCTCCACGGTGAACGCCACGGTGACCTGGACGCCGCCGGGGACGTCGTCGACGCCGGAGATGGCGGCGGTGGCGCGCAGCCGCGAGCCGACCGGGACGGGCGCGGGGAAACGGACCTTGTTCGAGCCGTAGTTGACGCCCATCTTCACGCCCTCGACCGCGATCAGCTGAGGGCCGAACAGGGGCAGCAGCGACAGGGTCAGATAGCCGTGCGCGATGGTCGTCCCGAACGGGCCCGAGGCCGCGCGCTCCGGATCGACGTGGATCCACTGGTGGTCCCCGGTGGCCTCCGCGAAGAGGTCGATCCGCTTCTGGTCGACCTCCAGCCAGTCGGTGTACCCCAGCTGCTCGCCCACCGCCGCCTTCAGCTCGTCGGGCGACGTGAAGATCCTCGGCTCTGCCATGTCTGCGGCCTCTCTCGCGCTCACGGAATTTCTAAGCGACTGCTTAGCATGCTCGGTGCGGGAGGTCATGTCAACGGACCGGGGGTCCGGCGCAGTGGATAGGCTCCGAGGCGTGCCGAAGATTCCAGAGACGATCCACGAACTCACCGTCGGCCAGGTCGCCGCCCGCAGCGGTGCCGCCGTCTCCGCCCTGCACTTCTACGAGTCCAAGGGCCTGATCAGCAGTCGGCGCACGGTCGGCAACCAGCGCCGCTACACCCGTGACACGCTCCGCCGGGTTGCTTTCGTCCGCGCCGCCCAGCGCGTCGGCATCCCGCTGGCCACCATCCGCGAGGCCCTCGCCGAACTCCCCGAGGAACGCACCCCGAACCGCGAGGACTGGGCCCGCCTCTCGGAGACCTGGCGAGTCGAACTCGACGAACGCATCAAGCAACTCAACCGCCTGCGCGACCACCTCACCGAGTGCATCGGCTGCGGCTGCCTCTCCCTCGACTCCTGCATCCTCTCCAACCCGAACGACACCTCGGGCGACCGGATCACAGGCTCCCGCCTCCTGCCGGAACGAAAGCCCGGTCCCACACCGGCCCCGGAGAAGAACCGCTGCGGCTGACCCACCCCGGGCCTGCGCCCCGGCCGGTGCGGCGACCTGGCTCCCCGGCCTGCGGCGGCCTGGGCCGGCCTGTGGTGGCTGGGGCGGGCTCGCGGCGGCCTGGTTCCCGGCCTGTGGTGACCTGGTCCGGCCTCCGGCGACCTGCCTCGGCCTGCGGCGCCCTGGTCTGGTTTGCGGTGACCTGGCCCCCCGGCCCGGGCCGGCCTGTGGTGGCTGGGGCGGGCCCGCGGTGGCCTGGCCCGGCCTCCGGCGACTCCTGGGCGGTCTCGTGTTCGGTGATGAGGTGGTCCAGCACCTCCTCCTCGGACAGTGGTTCCCCGTCCATGCGGCAGGCGGCGGCGAACTCGTGGGCCCAGACGCGACCGGGGGGCAGCGTGCTCGTGCCCACCCCGACTGCCTCGGCCTGCGGCGGCCTGGTCAGGTTTGCGGTGACCTGGCCCCCGGCCTGCTGTGGCCGGCCCGGTCTGCAGCGACCTGCTCCGGCTTGCGGCCACCTGCCTCTGCCTGCGGCCACCCGCCCCGGCCCCGACGCCCGGTCACCCTCACCCCCGAGGTCCCTCACTCGTACTCCGTGCCTCCCTTCCGGGTCAGATACGCCGGACTCACCGCCTTGGCGATGGCCCGCCCTCCGGTCACCGGGCGTAACCGTCCCACGGCCGGCCGTTTAACAACCCCTGTACCTTATAAAAATTTCCAAGCCCACAAAAAAGA
>NZ_JARGEF010000347.1:0-6470 GCF_033794725.1 Streptomyces sp. ID05-39B
ACCTGGGACCCCGCCCAGTACCTGCGCCACGCGGGCCACCGCGCCCGCCCCTTCGCCGACCTCCTCGCCCGCGTCCCCGGCCTGCCCGGCGAACCGCCCCGCATCGCCGACCTCGGCTGCGGCCCCGGCAACGTCACCACCGTCCTCACCGACCGCTGGCCCACCGCCCACGTCACCGGTTACGACAACTCCGACCGGATGCTCGCCGAGGCCGAGGCGCACGCCGGCCCGCACCTCGACTTCGCCCACGCCGACCTCACGACCTGGACGCCCACCGAGACGTACGACCTGATCGTCTCCAACGCCGCCCTGCACTGGGTCCCCGGCCACCTCGACACCTTCCCCGCCTGGCTGGCCGGCCTCGCGCCCGGCGGCACCTTCGCCTTCCAGATCCCCCACAACATCGACGCGCCCCTGCACGCCCTCATGCGCGAACTCGGCAACACGCCCCGCTGGAAGGGCCGCATCGGGGAGGTGCTGCGCCCCGAGGACTCCGTCCACGCCCCCCAGGTCTACCTCGACCACCTCGCCCGCCTCGGCTGCGAGACCGACGTCTGGACGACGACGTACCGCCACGTCCTGGCCGGCGAGGACCCCGTCCTCGACTGGGCCAGGGGCACCGGGCTGCGCCCCGTCCTCACCGCCCTCGCCGACGACCCCGAGGCCCGCGACGCCTTCGTCACCGAGTACCGCGACCTGCTCCGCGAGGCCTACCCGCCCCACCCGTACGGCACGGTCCTCCCGTTCCGCCGCCTGTTCGCGGTGGCCAGGAAGGGGTCGTAGGGATCATGGCGTCCGGCCCAAGTGGGTGACGAGGACACGGATCACGGCCTCGTCGATGACGTACAGGACCCGGTAGTCGCCGATGCGGAGGCGGCGCAGGTCGGGGGACCCGTAGGGGACCGATCCTGCCGGGCGCGGATCGTGGGCGAGCTTGTCGATGCTGTCGAGGAGCAAGGCAAGGCCGCTCGGGTCCTCCTGGAGGAACCGGGCGGCCATGTCCAGGGCGTGCGGCTCGAACTCGATCTCGTAGGTCACTTCTGCCCGAGCCCCAGCCGCTTGCGCACCTCTGCCATCGGGATACCGGGCGCCAGCGTGCCCTCGGCCTTGCGCCGCTGGTAGTCGGACACCGCCAGGGCGTCTTCGAGATCCTCTATCACCTGGGGAGAGACGAGGAGAGCGGCCACATGGCCGTGGTCGGTGAGGGCGATGGTTTCCCGGCCGTGAGCCGCACGCCGGACCAGGTCGCCGAGCTGGGCACGGGCCGCGCTGATCGCAATCTCAGTCATGTGCACATGATGGCAGAACATTACTCTTCATGCCCATTGTTTGTGCCGTCTGAAGCGGGTCACCCGGTGAGGTGAGAGAAACCAACCTGACTGGGAGTGAGACACCGTGGCAGGCGAGCAGAAGTCCAAGGCGAAGATGGAACAGGCCAAGGGCAAGGTCAAGGAAGCGGCCGGGCGGGCCGTCGGCAACGAGCGACTCGAGGCCGAGGGACGTGCGGAGCAGGCCAAGGGTGACGCCCGCCAGTCGAAGGAGAAGGCGAAGGACGTCTTCAAGCACTGACTCGGACGGACGCAGAGGTGAGGGCCCCCGCCAGGTGGACGGGGGCCCTCGTGCGTGTGGGTCAGCTCTTGCGGCGGCCTATCAGGTGGGGCTTGGCCTCCAGGCCGTCCAGGCCGTGCCATGCCAGGTTCACCAGGTGCGCCGCGACCTCCGCCTTCTTCGGCCGGCGCACGTCCAGCCACCACTGGCCGGTCAGCGCGACCATGCCGACCAGCGCCTGCGCGTACAGCGGAGCCAGCTTCGGATCGAAGCCGCGGCTCTTGAACTCACGGCCCAGGATGTCCTCCACCTGGGTGGCGATGTCCGAGATGAGAGACGCGAAGGAACCCGTCGACTGGGGGATGGGGGAGTCCCGGACCAGGATGCGGAAACCGTCCGTGTACTCCTCGATGTAGTCGAGGAGGGCGAAGGCGGCCTGTTCGCACAGTTCGCGGGGGTGGCCCGCCGTGAGGGAACTGGTCACCATGTCCAGCAGGCGCCGCATCTCACGGTCCACCACCACCGCGTACAGCCCCTCCTTGCCGCCGAAGTGCTCGTACACCACCGGCTTGGACACCCCGGCCTTCGCCGCGATCTCCTCCACCGACGTGCCCTCGAACCCCTTCGCCGCGAAGAGGGTGCGACCGATCTCCAGCAACTGCTGGCGACGCTCCGCACCGGTCATCCGGGTGCGACGCGCTCGCCGCGGCTTCTCATTGCTCGGGGTACTGCTGGAGTCGGTCGCCACGGCGTCCATCATGCCGCGTCGGCGGTCACCTTCCGGCGCCGGGAGCCGTCCCCGCCCGTGTTCCGGCGCGAATCGATACGCGAGCGTGACGGCCAGCGCACGTCATAGGCCCAGCCCAGCATCTCGAACCAGCGGATGAACCGCGCCGAGGAGTCCACCTGGCCGCGCATCACACCGTGCCGCGCCGACGTGGGCTCGGCATGGTGCAGGTTGTGCCAGGACTCGCCGCAGGACAGAACGGCCAGCCACCACACGTTGCCGGACCGGTCACGCGACTTGAACGGCCGCTTGCCCACCGCGTGACAGATCGAGTTGATCGACCAGGTCACGTGGTGCAGCAACGCCACCCGCACCAGCGAACCCCAGAAGAACGCGGTGAACGCGCCCCACCAGGACATCGTCACCAGTCCGCCGATCAGCGGCGGCAGGGCCAGCGAGAGCAGCGTCCACAGCACGAACTGCCGGGAGATCGCCCGCAGCGCCGGGTCCTTGACCAGATCCGGCGCGTACTTGTCCTGCGGCGTCTGCTCCTCGTCGAACATCCAGGCGATGTGCGCCCACCACAGGCCCTTCATCAGCGCCGGCAGCGTCTCACCGAAACGCCACGGCGAATGCGGGTCACCCTCCGCGTCGGAGAACTTGTGGTGCTTGCGGTGATCCGCCACCCAGCGGACCAGCGGCCCCTCCACGGCCATCGACCCCATGATCGCCAACGCGATCCGCAGAGGCCGCTTCGCCTTGAAGGAACCATGCGTGAAGTACCGGTGGAAGCCGATGGTGATGCCGTGGCATCCGAGGTAGTAGAAGAAGACCAGCAGGCCGAGGTCCAGCCAGCTCACCCCCCAGCCCCAGGCCAGCGGCACCGCCGCCAGCAGGGACAGGAACGGCACGATGATGAAGAGCAGCAGCGTGATCTGCTCGATCGAACGCTTCTGCTCACCGCCCAGAGTGGCGGAGGTGGTGGGGGAGTCGTCGGGCGAGTCGTCGGGCGCCGGTGAGGGGTCTTCGATCACGTCGGAGCTAGAGGTCATGCGCGTCCCCTGTGGGGTCGTGGGTTGAGAGAGGTGCCGGGCCGGGAGACCGCACCACACTTCCTACGGTCCCGTAACCTACGGCGTCGTAAGTATGGCAGTGCGGCACCCGGCGGCAAGGCCCGCGAGTCCGCGCGTCCGCACGGACACCTATCCTTGGAAACAGTCGGACAGCGCGGTCCGCTCTGTTTTCTTCCCGGATGTCAGGCCTGTATGCGGCCCCGCCGCGGGGCCTGAGGCCCGGGTTCCCGCCCGGACGAGCTTCCACACTGCAAGGAGCCGCACCTGTGAGCAGTGCCGACGACCAGACGACTACCAGCCCCGAGCTGCGCGCCGACATCCGCCGACTGGGTGACCTCCTCGGTGAGACCCTCGTCCGGCAGGAGGGCCCCGAACTCCTCGACCTGGTCGAAAAGGTCCGCCGCCTCACGCGCGAGGACGGCGAGGCAGCCGCCGACCTGCTGCGCGGCACCGAACTGGAGACCGCGGCCAAGCTGGTCCGCGCCTTCTCCACGTACTTCCATCTGGCGAACGTCACCGAGCAGGTCCACCGCGGCCGCGAACTGCGCGCCAAGCGCGCCGCCGAAGGCGGCCTCCTCGCCCGCACCGCCGACCGCCTCAAGGACGCCGACCCCGACCACATCCGCGAGACGGTCCGGCACCTCAATGTCCGCCCCGTCTTCACGGCGCACCCCACCGAAGCCGCACGCCGCTCGGTACTCAACAAGCTCCGGCGCATCGCCGCGCTCCTGGAGACCCCCGTCATCGAGGCCGACCGCCGCCGCTACGACACCCGGCTGGCCGAGAACATCGACCTCGTCTGGCAGACCGACGAACTCCGCGTGGTCCGCCCCGAGCCCGCCGACGAGGCCCGCAACGCCATCTACTACCTCGACGAACTCCACGCCGGAGCCGTCGGCGACGTCCTGGAGGACCTCACCGCCGAACTCGAACGCGTCGGCGTGACCGTCCCCGCCGAGACCCGCCCCCTCACCTTCGGCACCTGGATCGGCGGCGACCGCG
The DNA here is from genome assembly GCF_033794725.1 of Streptomyces sp. ID05-39B. NCBI lineage: Bacteria > Bacillati > Actinomycetota > Actinomycetes > Kitasatosporales > Streptomycetaceae > Streptomyces > Streptomyces sp. ID05-39B. The sequence continues at coordinate 4,351 of NZ_JARGEF010000347.1, forward strand.
ACGGCAACCCCAACGTCACCCCCCAGGTCACCTGGGACGTCCTCATCCTCCAGCACGAACACGGCATCAACGACGCCCTGGAGATGATCGACGAACTCCGCGGATTCCTCTCCAACTCCATCCGCTACACCGGAGCCACCGAGGAACTCCTCACCTCCCTGAAGACCGACCTGGAACGCCTTCCCGAGATCAGCCCCCGCTACAAGCGCCTCAACGCCGAGGAGCCCTACCGGCTCAAGGCCACCTGCATCCGGCAGAAGCTGGAGAACACCAAGACACGCCTCGCCAAGGGCATCCCGCACGAGCCCGGCCGCGACTACCTCGGCACCAGCGAGCTGATCGCCGACCTCACCCTCATCCAGACCTCCCTGCGCGAACACCGCGGCGGCCTCTTCGCCGACGGCCGGATGAACCGCACCATCCGCACCCTGGCCGCCTTCGGCCTCCAGCTCGCCACCATGGACGTCCGCGAACACGCCGACGCCCACCACCACGCCCTCGGCCAGCTGTTCGACCGCCTCGGCGAGGAATCCTGGCGCTACGCCGACATGCCCCGCGAGTACCGCACCAAGCTCCTCGCCAAGGAACTCCGCTCACGCCGGCCGCTGGCCGGCACCCCCGCGCCCGTCGACGCGGCCGGCGAGAAGACCCTCGGCGTGTTCGAGACGATCAAGCGGGCGCTCGCCGTCTTCGGACCCGAGGTCATCGAGTCGTACATCATCTCCATGTGCCAGGGTGCCGACGACGTCTTCGCCGCCGCCGTCCTCGCCCGCGAGGCCGGCCTCCTCGACCTGCACGCCGGCTGGGCCAGGATCGGCATCGTGCCCCTCCTGGAGACCACCGACGAACTCAAGGCCGCCGACACCATCCTGGAGGACATGCTCTCCGACCCGTCGTACCGCCGTCTGGTGGCACTGCGCGGAGACGTCCAGGAAGTCATGCTCGGCTACTCCGACTCCTCCAAGTTCGGCGGCATCACCACCAGCCAGTGGGAGATCCACCGCGCCCAGCGCCGCCTGCGCGACGTGGCCCACCGCTACGGCGTCCGGCTGCGCCTCTTCCACGGCCGAGGCGGCACCGTCGGCCGCGGCGGCGGCCCCTCCCACGACGCGATCCTCGCCCAGCCCTGGGGCACCCTCGAAGGCGAGATCAAGGTCACCGAGCAGGGCGAGGTCATCTCCGACAAGTACCTCATCCCCGCGCTGGCCCGCGAGAACCTGGAACTGACGGTCGCCGCCACCCTCCAGGCCTCCGCCCTGCACACCTCACCCCGCCAGTCCGACGAGTCCCTCGCCCGCTGGGACGCGGCCATGGACCTCGTCAGCGACGCCGCCCACGACGCCTACCGGGCACTCGTCGAAGACCCCGACCTCCCGTCGTACTTCTTCGCCTCCACCCCCGTCGACCAGCTCGCCGACCTCCACCTCGGCTCGCGCCCCTCCCGGCGCCCCGACTCCGGCGCCGGCCTCGACGGCCTGCGCGCCATCCCGTGGGTCTTCGGCTGGACCCAGTCCCGCCAGATCGTCCCCGGCTGGTACGGCGTCGGCTCCGGCCTCAAGGCCCTGCGCGAGGCCGGCCTCGACACCGTCCTCGACGAGATGCACGGCCAGTGGCACTTCTTCCGCAACTTCATCTCCAACGTCGAGATGACCCTCGCCAAGACCGACCTGCGGATCGCCCAGCACTACGTCGACACCCTCGTCCCCGACGACCTGCGCCACGTGTTCGACACCATCAAGGCCGAACACGCCCTCACCGTCGCCGAAGTCCTCAAGATCACCGGCGAGCGGGAACTGCTGGACGCCACCCCCGTCCTCAAGCAGACCTTCACCATCCGCGACGCCTACCTGGACCCCATCTCCTACCTCCAGGTGACCCTGCTCAAGCGCCAGCGTGACGCCGCGGCCGCCGGCCAGGAAGCCGACCCGCTCCTCGCCCGCGCCCTCCTCCTCACCGTCAACGGCGTGGCGGCAGGTCTGCGCAACACCGGCTGACCCCTACCCCGCACACATGCGAAAGGCGCCCCCGAGAATCCCGGGGGCGCCTTTCGCGCATCCGCTACACCGCCAGGAACGCCGCCGTCAGCAACGCCATCCCCGACCCCGCCAGCACCCATCCCC
>NZ_JARGEF010000348.1:0-6469 GCF_033794725.1 Streptomyces sp. ID05-39B
CCCCACAGCACCCCCGTCCCCCTTTGCGCCCAGCACACCACCCGGGCGATACGCGAGCGAAGGAGCCCGCGATGAGCGAGATGATCACCGCGGAACTGGTCGACCTCGACCTGTCCGCCAGCACCAAGGAAGCAGCGGCGCGATCCCTCGCCGAGCGCATGGTGGCCCTGGGCCGGGTGACCGACCTGGAGGGCTTCCTCGCCGATGTGGCCGCCCGTGAGGCCCAGATGCCCACCGGCCTCGACGGCGGCATCGGCATCCCGCACTGCCGCAGCACCCATGTCACCGAGCCGACGCTCGCCTTCGGGCGCAGCGCCGCCGGCATCGACTTCGGCGCGCCGGACGGCCCGGCCGACCTGATCTTCCTGATCGCCGCCCCGGCCGGAGCGGACGACGCCCACCTGACGATCCTGTCCTCCCTCGCCCGGCAGCTGATGAACGCCGAGTTCACCGACGCGCTGCGGTCGGCGGGGGACGCGGCGGCCGCGGCGTCGCTGATCCGCGGTGAGGAGCCGGCCGAGGCACCCGCCGAGGGCGCGAGCGCCCCCGAGAACCCCGTTGTGGCGTCGGCGGCGGCCTCCGCCGACGCCACAACGGCCGGCCCCACCCCACCTGACGCCCCCGACGCGCCCCCGTTCCGTATCGTCGCGGTCACCTCCTGCCCCACCGGCATCGCCCACACCTACATGGCGGCCGAGTCGCTGGAGAACGCGGGCCGTGCGGCGGGCGTCGAACTGGTCGTCGAGACACAGGGTTCGGCCGGTTTCACCCGGCTCGACCCGGCGGTGATCGCGGCGGCGGACGGCGTGATCTTCGCCCACGACGTGCCCGTGCGCGACAAGGACCGCTTCGCCGGGAAGCCGACGGTCGACGTCGGTGTCAAGGCCGGCATCAACAAGCCCGCCGAACTCATCGCCGACGTGCGCGGCAGGGCCGAGCGCGGCGAGGTCACCGCCGGAGCCAAGGGCGGTACGCCCGTCGAGCGGGCCGGCGAGTCCGGCGACGGCTACGGCACCAAGCTCCGCAAGTGGCTGATGACCGGCGTCAGTTACATGGTCCCCTTCGTCGCCGCGGGCGGCCTGCTGATCGCCCTCGGGTTCGCGATCGGCGGCTGGGAGATCAACAAGGCGCCCTCGGTCATGGAGCACTTCTCCTGGACCCAGGTCGACAGCTGGGGCGCCCTGTTGTTCCAGATCGGCGGGGTCGCCTTCGGCTTCCTCATCCCGGTCCTCGCCGGATACATCGCCTACGGCATGGCGGACCGTCCAGGTCTGGTCCCCGGCTTCGTCGGCGGCATGATCGCCTCCAACATCGCCGCGGGCTTCCTCGGCGGTCTGGTCGCCGGCCTCCTGGCGGGCGCGGTCGTCCTCGCGATCCAGCGGATCAGGATCCCGACGGCGCTGCGCGGCATCATGCCGGTGGTGGTGATCCCGCTGATCTCCTCGATCGTCGTCGGCTTCCTGATGTTCGTCGTGGTCGGCAAGCCCATCGCCGAGGCCCAGAAGGGCATGACGGACTGGCTGGCCGGCCTGTCCGGCACCAACGCGATCCTGCTCGGTGTCCTCCTCGGCCTGATGATGTGCTTCGACCTCGGCGGCCCGGTCAACAAGGTCGCGTACGCCTTCGCCACGGCCGGTATCGCCGTCGCGGACCCCAGTGACTCCGCGATGGAGATCATGGCCGCCGTGATGGCCGCGGGCATGGTCCCGCCGCTGGGCATGGCACTGGCGACCACCCTCCGCAAGAAGCTCTTCACCCCGACCGAGCGTGAGAACGGCAAGGCCGCCTGGGTCCTGGGCGCCTCCTTCATCTCGGAGGGCGCGATCCCGTTCGCGGCGGCGGACCCGCTGCGGGTCATCCCGGCCTCGATGGCGGGCGGCGCGGTCACCGGAGCCCTGTCGATGGCCTTCGGCGCCACGCTGCGCGCCCCGCACGGCGGCATTTTCGTGGTCCCGCTGATCGGCAACCCGTTCCTCTACCTGATCGCCATCGCGGCCGGTGTGTGCGTCACGACCGCCCTGGTCATCGTCCTCAAGGGCCTGCGCAAGCCGGTCACCGGTGCCGCGGCACCCGGTGCGGCGAACGGCACGGCCGCCGCGGCGGAGCGGAAGCAGCCGGTCGCGGCGTAACCGGCCACCTCGGGGGCGCCCTTCGGGAGACGCGCACCCCTGCGAGATACGTCACGGTCCGGGACGAAAGTCCCGGACTGTGACGTCTTCGGTGTCTACTGTTCGACATGCCTGAGCACCTCTCGATCCCCCATCCGCCGGGCACGGCGGCCGTCGTCCTCGCCCTGGCGGGAGCCGCCTGGCTGATCGCGGTGACCGCCCTGCTGCGCCGCGCCCGCCCCGGCGCCGGCGCGTGGGGCGCCTGGACCGGCGCTCGGCGTACCCGGCGCACCGCCCTGGGGGCGATGCGCCCGGGTCACGACGCGATACCCCCGGGACCGCGTGGACGACGCCGGACCACGGACCCCCGCCGCCGGGACGCACACACGCAGCGCCCGGAAGCGGACGTACGCCGTCCGGGCCAGGCCCGTCCCCCGCGTCTGCCCGCCCTCCCGCCGCAGTCGAACACCGGCCCGCACCCGGAGACCGTCGAACTCACCCCGGCCGAGCAGGCAGCCTTCGCGGGGCTCGTACGCCGGCTCAGCGGCGACCGCTGAATCCGCGCGGGACGCCCCCGCCGGGGCGCCGTAGGTGAGTCCGGCTCAGGAGACCTGTGCCGCGCGCCGCTCCATCGCCTCGCGGGCCGCGTCCTCGGTGAGGTACACCTCGCACATGTGCCGCCTGTCCGGGGTGGCCGTGTGCTCGACCTCCCACAGGGAGACCTCCCGGCCGTCACGGAGCAGGAACGCGTGCTCGTACAGCGCGAATCCCAGGCCGATGCGCCCCGCACGGCAGGGCCGGCCGAACGCCTGGGTGATCTGGTGCGCGAAGGCCGAGCTCAGCAGCGCGGCCGTGTCCGCGTCCGGCCGGTCCGCGTTCTCCGCCCGGCGCAGCAGCCGGCGCGCGTGATCCGCCGAGTCGTCGGCCACATACACGTGTCGAGGCGCGGGGATCGGCGCCAACTGGACCAGCACCGGCAGTTCGAAGTCCGGCGCGTCCGTCGGGAGGGGCAGCCGGGCCGTGGCGGCCCGCAGCTCCTCCTCGTCCACATACACCTCGTGCTGCGGCTCACTGCCCGGGGTGGGGTTGTGGACCAGCTCCCACAGGGTGACCGCGGAGCCGTCCGACAGCAGCCAGGTGTGCCGGTACGTCTCCCGGTGCAGACCCGCGCTGTGGTGCGCGGAGTGCAGCGAGCTGTCGTGCGCCAGCGCGCAGTCGAGCCGTCTCACGCATTCGTCGGGCAACTCGAAGGAGTTCAGAGCGCGACCGAGAAGCCGCGCGAGGTGCTCCTCCGGAGTCTCGGGCGACTCGGCTGCTTCGTGCGCTGCCGTCTCGTACGGAACGCTCAAGGTTTCTCCCGGCGTCGCTGCATGTCACCTTGTGGGTGCATACCGTAGCCCCTCGGTCGGACATCATGTCCGGGAACCGAGAAAACGTACGCCGGGAGAACGCGGAAGCCGCGCGAGAAGTTCCCGCGCGGCCCGATGATCTGCCAGAAACCGCCGGTCAGAAGCGTCTCCCGCCGGAACGGGGGGCGCTCGGACCGATCAGATCGCGCTCCCCGAAATCCATTCGCTCCACCCCAGGTTCCACCCGTTGAGGCCGTTGTCCGGGGCGACCGTCTTGTCCGGGGAGTTCTTGACGACCACCACGTCACCGACCAGCGAGTTGTCGTAGAACCACTTGGCGGGGGTGTCGCCCTGGGCGCCCCGCGCGTCCGCGAGTCCGACGCAGCCGTGACTGGTGCCCTCCCGGCCGAAGGGCGGATTGCCCTTCTTGTACCAGTAGTTACCGTGGATGAAGGTCCCGGACTGCGTCAGCCGCATCGCGTGCGGCACGTCCGGGATGTCGTACTCGCCGCCCAGACCGACCGTCCGGCTGTTCATCCGCGTCTGCGTGAACTTCTCCGTGATCACCATCTGGCCGTTGTACGTCGTGTGCTGGGCGCTGCCCGAGGAGATCGGGACCGACTTCAGCGGCGCCCCGTCCCGCACCACCGACATGGTCTGGGTGCCGACGTCGACCGTGGAGACCTGCGAGCGCCCGATGGTGAAGGTGACCGTCTTCTTCTGCACGCCATGGGCGCCGTTGGCACCCTTCACGCCGTCCAGGTCGATCTTCATCGTGACCTTGGAGCCGGCCTTCCAGTACTCCTCCGGCCGGAAGTCGAGCCGCTGCGACCCGAACCAGTGCCCGACCACCTTCTGCCCGCTGCTGGACGAGACCGTGATGTGGGACTGGACGGCCTTCCTGTCCTCGATGGCCTTGTCGAAGGTGAACGACACCGGCATCCCGACACCGACCGTCGTGCCGTTGTCCGGCGTGTACGTCCCGATGAAACTGTTCGCCGAGGACACCGTCGTGAAGACCGAGCCGGCCGCCACGGTCCGGCCGTTCCCGTCCTGCGCGGTCGCCGATATCTCGTACTTCGTGCCGCGCTCCAGCTGCTCCTTCGGCTTCCAGCTGCTGCCGTCCGCCGCCAGCGAGCCCGCCACGACCTGCTCGGTCCCGGCCACCGTCATCTTCACGGTGGTCAGCCGGCCGTCACTCACCTTCACACCCGTGGTGTTGATCGACGCGCCCGTCGATCCGTCCTGGGCCGAGATGACGATCTTCGCGGTCTTCGTCTTGGCGGATCCCCCACCGCCCTTGCCGTTCTTGTCCTCGGCGTTGGCGCTGCCGCCGCAGGCGGTCAGGGTGAGGGCGCCGACCACCAGGGCGGCACAGGCCCCCAGTGTGCGCCGCGCTGTTTTGTTCGGCGTTGTCACGGGCTGCTCCAGCTTCGTGTGTAGTGCGTGATCCGTTCCCGTACGGGGGAGAAGAGGACCACCACGACCGCCGGGGTTCCCGCCGTCCGCCGCTGAACCCATCGCGTGACAGAACCAGGACAATGACCCGCCTCTTGGGGCGACTTGGCTACCGGATCCCGTACAACTCCTCGTACGACGGCCACGTCCCGCCGGCCTCTGTCACCGACTCCGCGGCCCGCACCGCCCGCACGATCGCCCGCGTCACCATGTCCGCGCCCGCCGCGAGGACGTCGTTCAGGGCGAGCGGATGCGCGGCGCCGACAGGACCGGTGCCGAGCGGACGCGCACCCGTCGCCAGCGCGAACACCGTGTCCCCGTCATGCAGCAGATGCACCGGCCGTACGGCGCGGGCGATGCCGTCGTGCGCGGTGCCCGCCAGCTTCTGCGCCTGCGCCTTCGTGAGGTCGGCGTCGGTCGCGACCACCGCGAGGGTCGTGTTCAGCGGCGGGGGCGCGCTCGCCGCGGCGCTCTCCGCCAGGCGCCGGCGGGCGGCCTCGTGCACCCCCTCCGCCGGATACTCCACCCGCCCCTGGAACAACTCCCCATACAACACGCCCGTTTGCGGGTCCATGACCGAGCCCGCCGCGTTGGCCACCACCAGCGCGGCCACCGTGATGCCCGAGTCGAGCACGATCGCGGCCGTACCGACCCCGCCCTTCATCGCCCCGACCACGGCACCCGTCCCGGCGCCCACACCCCCCTCCGGCACCCGGGCACCGGGTGTGCTCGCCGCGGCGGCCTCCACCGCGGCCCGGCCGAACGAGGCGTCCGGGCGAGCCCGGAAGTCGCCGCCCCGGCCGAGGTCGAAGACGCAGGCGGCGGGCACCACCGGCACGACGTGCGCCGGGTCGACACCGACCGGCACCCCACGCCCGCGCTCCTCCAGCCAGGCCATCACCCCGGAGGCCGCGTCGAGTCCGTAGGCGCTGCCACCGGTCAGCACGACCGCGTCCACACGCTGCACCACATTGCGGGGGTCGAGGGCGTCGGTCTCCTTGGTGCCGGGGCCACCGCCGCGCACGTCCACGGCGGCCACGGCCCCGCCCTCCGGGGCGAGGACGACCGTGGTGCCGGTCAGCCACCCGTCACCGCTGCGAGAGGCATGGCCCACCCGCATCCCCGCGACATCCGTCAGAGCACCGACTGTCAGAGCGTCAACTGTCATGGACCCCAGTCTGGCCCGCCCCGTCCGGCGGCACGGCTGTCACACCCTGCCTCACACCGTCTTCCGCACACCGAGCCCGTCATACGGGCCGCCCTCGTACGCCGCCCTCACACCGTCCGCGTCGCACCGCGCGCCTCCTGCTCCCGCGCGGTCATCCGTGCCGTCAGGGTCGTACCGGTGGCCACCGCCAGCGCCGACACCAGGCTCGCGGCGAGGACCGCCCAGTCACCGAGGAAGGTGCAGCAGATCACCAGCAGGGCGGTGACCGGCAGGACCGACTGCTGGGCGAGGCCACCTTGAAGTGGCGGGAGTGCAACGCCCAGACGGTCAGCAGATACAGCGCGCAGGGGCCTGGCGTGGGCGGCGTACCGGAGGAGGGGGTGGGG